>NZ_BMBS01000008.1 GCF_014634805.1 Leuconostoc falkenbergense | reverse complement strand
GGGAACGTTTTAAAATAGTAATTTAAAACGTTTATTTGTCGTTCAACCAAATTATTATTCTACATTTAGTTGTTTTTTTTGACTTTTAACATAGTTTGTCTTTCTAATACTTGTCAGCATTATAGCACATTTTTCGGGGATGAATAAGGTGGATGATTATAATTTTATTGACATGTAATCTCATAACTGTATAATAAAAACGTGATATCATTTGATATAAAAACGTTTTTAAACTGGCTGCGATGATATTTGTCATCGCCTAACCCGTGTTTGGAGGTAGCGCAATGATTGCTATGAATAATAATTTTGATGTTGAGTGTGCACAATTTCTGCAAGCATAACTTTCAAAATTGTGCACTAGATTGCATGTAGGTTGTTCGATACGTTGACCTACTTATTTAGAGTACAAGGATAAAAAATTGAATAGAATAAAACAATATCATGTTTCTTGCTTGGTGGAGGTACGTCATGACAACAATTGAGGTACGTCACTTAAGAAGAACATTTAACGAGGTAAGTGAATTTGTGGCCGTTGATGATGTTTCTTTTAAGATCGAATCAGGTCAAATAGTGGCGTTACTAGGGCCAAATGGTGCTGGTAAAACGACTACTGTTAAAATGATTTCTGGTTATCTGACACCAACAAGTGGTGATGTATTGGTGGATGGTGTGAACATATTAACCCATCAAAAATTGATGGCTACCAATATTGCTACGGTTTTTGGTGGTGAATTAGGCTTTTATGCACGGGCGACAGCCTATGATAATTTGAACTTTTTTGCAACATTGTTTGGCATTCCACGTCGCGAAAGACGTAGTCGCATATATCAAGCACTACGAAATGTTGAGCTCGCCAATGTTAGTGACAAAAAGTTAGCACAATTTTCGCGTGGCATGCGACAGAGAATGCACATCGCTCGTGCTTTATTGAAGGCCACGAATGTTATTTTGCTTGACGAACCAACCAGCGGGTTGGATGTGGAAATCTCTCATGAAATACGGCGCTTGGTACGCGGATTAGCAGATCAAGGTAAAACAATTTTGCTGACAAGTCATACAATGACTGAGGTTGAGGATTTAGCAGATCGTGTTTTGCTAATCGGCGGAGGTAAAATTCTTCATGATGGGACGGTGGCAAGTGTGGTTGCCTTATCAGGTGTTACCAAAGTTGATCGGCCAGCAACGCTTGAAGAGTCCTACTTGGCGCTTGCGCCAGAATTGAGGCGTTAACATGATTGACTTTATGACGCTGACTTGGTTTCATTTGAAGTTGTTTGCTCAAAACAGCTATTTTCGTACGATTGTTTTTGTGACTACGATTGGCTACGTATTGATGCAATATGTCGCTGCAAACGCTGTTCATGATTTGGGCAACCAAACGATTTGGTTGCGAGCAGGTATTATTGGTACTTGGGCGGCTGGTACATCTGCAGCAGGTGTTATACCATACCAACGTGCGCAAGGTACTCTGGCTTACGTTCTTGATACCAGCAAAGGAGAAGCGGTGAGTTTGGCGACTCTGATAATCCCAGCAGCGTGTTTTGGTTTGTTAGCATTTCCTGTTGCTTGGCTTGTGAGTTTGGTGTTGGGCATTAATACCACAGGTATTAGTTGGATGCTAGGGTTGGGTGTTATAACGCTATGGTTAAGCGTCATATTACTAGATTTTGTGGTAGCTGGCTTATTTGTATTAACACCAAATGCCATGTTGTATGAAAGCCTTTTATTAGTACCGATTTTGATTGGGGCTGGTATCTACACTGTTCCCCAACGCTATCAAATGGTAGTTGAAGTGTTACGGTTGTTTTTACCTATGGCAACGCCTGTGAAACTGATTTTACAACCTAAATTGGTTACTGGTTTTGATGTGTTACAAATGTTGATACTCAGTCTAGTATGGCTATTTTTGGCACATTTTCTGTTGAAAATATCTTTACAACGACTACGTGTTACTGGTGATATGGTGGTGGTCTAATGTTAAAAATAGACTTGCTTTCATTACCTTATTTCAGAAATTGGCGAACGTTTGTTGTTAGTTTTGTGATTGCACCTGTTCTCGAAATCCTAATGGTTGGATTATTGCGTGCCCAATTTAGTTCAATCTCGGCTATTAAGTCAGTGGTGGCCATCAGCTTAATGACAGCTGTTGGCACACTACTAGGCAGTTTATCATCGCTTTTTGTTAACGATCAGGTTCACGGAGTTGCCTTGGAGATGGCGGTAGTATCACCTTATTCAGTAAAATATTGGACTAGTAAATTTAGTGCAGTCTGGATTGTTGCGTTAGGGCAGGTAATCATTACCCTATTTTTAGTGACAATTGTGACGCGAGATGTGTCATGGTTGAGTCGAGCTGTTCTGGTGCTACCACTGCTCCTGCTTTATGGTAGTATCATTGCTTTTGTTTCGGTTATAGTGTCGTGGCAGCACGACGATCCTTATTTGACGGCAAACATTTTAGGGACTGTTCTTATTTTACTCAGTGGTGTTATTGTACCAGTATCACTTTATCCTAAATGGTTAGACTTTCTCACGCAGTGCTTACCATTTTCACAGACAATGCAATGGTTTCTAACTGGATCAGGGAGTCTATTCCTTGATAGTGTTGTCGCAGGAATCTGGTTACTGATAGGAATCACCATGTATCATTATCAAATTAAACGTGTTAAACGGTATGCCATGATTCAGTGATATAATTTTTATGTGGTTATTGTGATATTTTTAAATTTAATTATGACAAAACTGTTGACATTCTGTGGATATAAAGTTATAGTTAAAAGCAACATAAACGTTGAAGAGATAAGTACCATAAAATGCCTTAAAAAGAGAGTCTGTCGTTGGTGAAAGCAGATAAGGTTGATTCTGGGAAAATGGTCTTGGAGTTTTCACGGATACGAGCAAGCGTCCACTCATATGTGCAACGCAGTAAGTTGAAATCGGGTGTCACCCGTTACCAGACAACGTATTACCAAAGACTTTCACAGATGTTCTCGACGAAAGAGTAGCGGCGTACGTTTGGAGGTGTGGGTGCGAGAACCTACATGAACACCGGGTGGTAACACGTTTTTAACGTCCCGCAATCTATTATTAATAGATTGCGGTTTTTTTGTGTTATTTTGCTAAATTGTCAAATTAAGGAGGTAAGTTATGAGTGTTATTTTAGAAAATGGTTTATTAAAACAGCAGCAGACGATGATTGGTTCATACAAATTACTACAACCAACAATAACGATTCTATTAGTTAATCTGATGCCCAATCGCTTACAAACAGAAAAACAATTTGTCCGGCTGTTAAACTTACTATCGATCAACGTACGTGTTACGTTTGCGGTACCAGCCACTCATAATTTGCGTCATAGTGCAATTGAAGTTGCTGATAATTATTTGACATTAGAGGATATTTGGCACCAACAATATGATGGGTTGATCGTAACTGGCGCGCCTGTTGATCAAATCAAGTTTGAGCAAATAGACTATTGGGAAGAATTTCAGCATTTGTTGCAGTGGCGAAAAACGAGTGTTACGGAAAGTTTGTTTGCTTGTTGGGCGACTTATGCGGCAGGTTATGCTGAAAGAAATTTTCCAGTCAAAGCGATTAAAAACAAAGTGTCAGGGGTTTATCGACCTAGCCATGTAACGCGAAGTAAATTATCTTTTGGGTTAGAAGTGCTGAAAATGCCGCAATCGCGATACTTTACTGTACCGGCATTAGGCGTACCACGACGTCTAAAAGTAGCTGACGATAACGAATTGGGTGCGTTTATTCTCCGAGACGAAGGGGTGAACTCGACGTATATTACCGGTCATCTAGAATATGATACAACAACGTTGGCCGATGAATATGAACGCGACTTAGTAATTGATAACACGATACTTGCACCGGAAAATTATTTTGTCGATGGCTATCCAGTCAACAGTTGGCAACAAACGGCAAACCAATTTTTTAAAAATCGGGGTCAACTGATTGTGGCAAACACGCACAAAATAACAGCAATTAACCTAATATCAGCATTGAATTGAGAAACTTATGACAAATATAGACACTTTATTAGCACAAGGTGGTAATGGCACCTACGATATTAAAACAGGAGCAGTTGTTAGTCCACTGTATTTTTCAACGGCTTATCGGCATCCGGGTTTAGGAGAATCAACAGGATTTGACTACGCCCGAATGAATACACCAACCAGAAGTATTTTGGAAGAACAATTAGCCGAGTTAGAGCATGGCCGGCAAGCATTTGCTACAAGTTCCGGCATGGCAGCAATTGACTTAGTGTTTGCTGCTTTAATTAGAAATGGTGATCATTTTATTACGTCAGATGATTTGTATGGGGGGACATACCGTTACTTTGATAGTTTAGTTGACCAGAGTGGTGTGACCTATGACGACTGGACCGATGGGGATGACATTTTGAGACTCATTAAACCAGAGACCAAGTTAATTTGGATTGAGACACCTTCCAATCCGACTATGAAAGTCATTGATATTCATTGGTTATGTGAAACGGTCAAAGCGGTGCGTCCGGATATATTAGTCGCGGTAGACAACACATTTCTAACGCCTATTTTCCAAAACCCGATACTACTCGGCGCTGATATTGTCGTTCATTCTGCTACAAAGTATTTAGGCGGGCATAATGATATTTTAGCTGGTGTTGTCGTTGCTGGGCGAGATGATTTGGCCCAAAAAATTGAAGATACATTAGTCACACGTGGGCAGGTGCTAGATTCGTTTAGTGCTTGGTTATTGTTAAGAAGCTTGAAGACCTTACATTTGAGAATGGCAAGGCATAATGAAAATGGCCATTTCCTAGCTGAAAAATTAGCTAATGTTTCAGGGGTAGAACGTGTTTTGTATGCAGGATTAGGCGGTATGGTGAGCTTTTATTTGTCAGAGGATTATGATGTTGATCGTTTTTTGCAAGGGCTAAATATTTGTTCATTTGCTGAAAGTCTAGGTGGGCCTGAAACGTTGATTACAATACCATCTGTTCAAACACATCATGATATGACAGCAGAACAACGAGAAAAACTCGGAATTACGGATCATCTTGTGCGTGTCAGTGCAGGTCTTGAGGAAAAGCATGATATTTTAGATGATTTGGTAAATGCAATACAGGGGGCAAGGCAATGAGCGAATGGACAGATATTATTCAAGCAGCAACTGTGCACGATCCTATATCTGGCGCGATTAACACGCCTATTCAATTAAGTTCGACATTTGATCAACCATAATTTGATCAGTTTGGTGAATATGACTACGCACGATCCGGCAATCCAACGCGCGAGGCAGGCGAACAAGCTATTGCAACACTAGAGCATGGTCAATATGGTTATTTGTTTAGCACTGGGATGGCAGCAATCAGCAGTGTGTTATTTACCTTATCGGCTGGGGATCATTTAGTTGTAAGTCAGCATGTATACGGTGGAACATTCCGCGTGTTGGAAGAAATTTTACCACGTTGGGGGATTACACATAACTTTGTCGATTTTGCTGATGAATCGGCTATTGAAGCGGCTATTACGCCAGAAACCAAAGCGCTGTATATTGAAACGCCATCCAATCCCATTTTGCATATTACGGATATTAAAGCAGTAGTAGCCATTGCTAAAGCACACGGGTTAATCACAATTGCTGATAATACATTTATGTCACCATTTCTGCAAAAGCCATTAGATTTAGGCGTAGATATCGTTGTCCACTCAGCAACCAAATTTTTGGCAGGACATTCAGATATTTTGGCAGGAGCAGTCGCGGTCAATGACCAGCAATTAGCTGATAAGATTTACTTTATTCAAAATGCTGTTGGTGCAACCCTTGGTGTTTTGGATACATGGTTATTATTACGAGGCATCAAAACATTAGGTGTTCGAATGTCGCATGCTGCTCATTCTGCACAAGAAATTGCTGAACATTTAGCACAACATCCTAAAATCGTGAACGTACTATATCCCGGCCTGGCAACACATCCCGGGCACGATGTTCACTTAGCACAAGCAAAAAATGGTGGCGCTGTATTGAGTTTTGATGTTGGTAGTGAAGCCAATGCCAGACGACTCGTTTCCGCACTTAAAATACCCGCATTCTCAGTCAGTTTGGGAGCTGTGGAAAGTATCATCAGTTATCCACCTAAAATGAGCCACGCTGAACTCAATCAAACAGAATTGATAAAGACTGGTATAAGTCCTGGATTACTGAGATTTTCAGTGGGATTAGAGGATATGGCTGATTTAATTAGTGATTTAGACGCTGGATTAGCAACAATTTGAACATAAGAAGGAGAGAAAACATGACAACTGCAGGAAAATTAAACTATCATTTTGACCAAGTGGGTTCGTATTTACGTCCTAATAACTTGAAAGAGGCACGTGAACAGTACGCTGATGGTGAAATCACAGCTGATGCATTGCGTGAGGTACAACAGGCAGAAATCAAAAAGTTAGTGGCTAAGCAAGTAGAAGCTGGTCTATTGGCAGTGACGGACGGTGAATTTAATCGTTCATGGTGGCATTTGGATTTCTTAGGTCAATTGGGTGGTTTTGAATTTTATGATCAAGAAGATTCATACAAATTTCATGGTGAAAAAACGCGGTCTACTAACGTACGTATCAATGGTAAGGTTCATGCTAATTTGGATCATCCATTCTTTAAAGATTTTCAATATTTGAAATCAATCGTGCCAGACGGTGTGGAACCTAAACAAACGATTCCATCACCTAGTTTAATCATCAATCGTGATCACCGTTCTGATTTGTGGTCAAAGTATTATGATACATGGGAAGCCTTTTTAGATGATTTGGCACAAGCCTATCATGACACATTGCAACATTTTTATGATTTGGGTGCACGTTATATTCAACTCGATGATACAACTTGGGCGTATTTAATCGCACAACTTAATGCGAGTGCAGAAAACCCTGAGCAACATGCACAATTTGTGAAGACAGCTGAAGATGATGTCTATGTGATCAACAAGGCATTAGCTGGGTTGCCAGAGGACCTTAAATTGTCGACGCACATTTGTCGCGGTAACTTTAAATCAACTTATTTGTTTGAGGGCGGCTATGAACCAGTGGCGAAATATTTGGGTCAACTAAACTATGACGCTTTTTTCTTGGAATATGATAACGATCGTTCCGGTGATTTTGAACCACTGACGACGATTTATAACGGACGAGACAATGTGGAAATTGTGCTGGGTTTGTTGACGTCTAAATCTGCGGATCTAGAAAATGTTGATGATGTGGTGGCGCGAATTAATGAAGCCGCAACCTTTGTGCCCAAAAAACAATTAGCATTGTCAACACAATGTGGTTTTTCGTCCACCGAAGAAGGAAATATTTTGACAATTCCTGATCAGTGGCGCAAACTTGACTTGGTTAAGCGTATTGCGGATGCTGAATTAGCTTAATTAGACTAAATAAGGAGATGGTATGGGCAAAAAAACTTGGTTTGTGATCTTGGTCGTTTTGGTCATTATTGTGGGTGGTGTGACATATGCAAACGCCTCAAAAAAGGCATCAACTAACACCATTACAATTGGTTCTGTCACCAGTGACGCCGATATTTGGCGCCATTTAGCAAAAAGCGACGCTGCCAAACGCTTAAAATTAAACATCAAAGTCAAAGAATTTACAGATGGTTTAACGCTTAACAAAGCAACAGCGGAGGGGCAAGTAGATGTTAACGCTTTTCAGTCATATAGCTACTTTCAAGCATTTAATCAAGACAGTAAAGATGGAAAACTAGTTGCCATTGGGACAACTTATCTGGAACCATTGGGTATTTATTCTAGTAAATATAAATCGGTAAAAGATATTCCGGATGGGGCAACGATTGCGATTGCCAAGGATCAAGCAGATGAGGCGCGCGGTCTAAAATTATTAGCTGATGCTGGTTTGATTAAGATTGCATCTGACTTTGGGGCTCTAGATGGTTTGGAAAAAGTAACGGCTAACTCGCACCATTTTAAATTTAAAGAAATTGATGATACAACTGGTGGGCGGCTACTACATGACAATGGCGTTGATGCTGTATTGATATCTAATTCGGTTTCACAAGCTGCAGGATTAAATGTTTTAAAAGATGCGATTTATTACGAACATATCAATAATCACACCCGCGCTAACGTCAATATTTTGGCAACAGCAGCTAAAAATAAAGACAATAAAACGTATCAAAAGTTGTTAACATTATACCGTGATAAGGCATCGCAAAAATACATCACCGACAAGTATCACGGTACAAAAACAGAAGTGGTCAAACCACTATCGTATTTTAAAGGAGTGAAATAATGTCAGAAACAGTTGTTGAAAGTTTTACCTTAGATCATACAAAAGTTAAAGCGCCTTATGTGCGTGTGATTGAAACACAAGCCGGTCCCAATGGTGGCAGTATTACTAACTATGATTTGCGCCTCACGCAACCTAACGAAACAGCCATTGAAACCGGTGGATTACATACTTTAGAGCATCTTTTTGCAGGTCTAGTACGTGATGAAATTGATGGCATTATTGATATTTCACCATTTGGTTGCCGTACCGGCTTCCATGTTATTTCATGGGTGAACTATGATTCTGAAACATTAGCTAAGGTATTCAAAAAAGTTTTGGAAAAAATTGTCAGTGACGAAGTAACCGAAATACCAGCTGCTGAAATTGAAAGCTGTGGTAACTTTAAAGATCATAGCCTTCATTCTGCTAAAGAATGGGCTAAAATTATTTTGGCACAAGGCATTTCAAGTGATGCTTTTGAACGCAAAGTTGTTTAGAATTAAATGAAAATAAGTTGACAAACTAATTAAAATAAGATATATTATTTCTAACGTAGAAAAGATAAGTAGTATTCTATCACATAAAGAGAGTTCACGTTTGGTGAGAGTGAATTGTGAGAAAATTCGAATATGGTCTTGGAGTGATTGATAATGTGAGTGGTCATTAGGTATGAACGCAAGCAGTGTCCGGGTGCGCCCGTTATAGCCGCGCCAATTCTTAATTGTATTTCAGCAATTAATGATTGATGTTGAGGTGTGCTCGCGTGAGCAGCACATAAACACCGGGTGGTAACACGATAAGTCGTCCCGCAGTCTATTATTTTAGACTGCGGTTTTTTGATGGTTAGATGACTAGCGCATTTTGAAAGGAAGTTGCGATGACAATTAGATACCAAAAAATACAGTATTTATATGCAGACAAAGTTGCAACGGCCGTGTTTTTACGAGGAAGTGGTGCCCAAATGAGTGGGTAAATAATTGACAATTTGAAGTTGAAAAATATTGCATGATAACAACAGGAGAATAATAATGACAACACAAAAATTACAAAAAATTGGATTCCAACATGTTGGTTCATTTCTACGACCAGAAGCATTAAAGCAGGCGCGACAATCATTCGCCGCTGGAAATATAACTGCTGAAGAACTCGAAGGTGTCGAAAATTCGGCAATCACAGAACTAGTGAACAAAGAAGTTGAGGCAGGTTTAGACGTCGTCACAGATGGTGAGTTCCGTCGCTCGTATTGGCACTTGGATAATTTTTGGGGATTTGAAGGTGTCGAACGTTTTAACTACGGTGAGGGCTATTTCTTTGCACATGAAGAAACACGTGATGATTCAGCTCGTTTGACTGGTAAGTTAGGGTTTAATGCAGAGACGCATCCATTTATTCAACATTTTAAATTCGTCAAAGCTTTGGCAGATGAAGCTGGTGTGGCGGCTAAAATTACGATTCCCTCACCATCACAATTCTATGGTGAGCTGAGTCGTGGTGTGAACGTGGAACGTATTGCTAAGTATTATGATAGTGATGAAGCTTTGTTTGATGATATTAAACGTGTTTATCATGAAGAAATATTAGCTTTGTACGATGCTGGGGCGCGCACCATTCAACTTGACGACTGTACTTGGGGATTACTAGTTGATCCAAAGTTTAAGGATGTTTATGCTGCAACTGGTTTTGATATCAATGATTTGAAAAAGTTATATCTTGATTTGAACAATGGGGCGATTGCTGATTTACCTGACGATTTAACCATTAATACACACGTTTGTCGTGGTAATTATCACTCTGACTGGGCAACAAGTGGTGGTTACGATGATGTAGCAGATCAATTATTTGGTCAAGAAAACGTCACTAATTATTTCTTAGAATATGACTCGGAACGTGCTGGTGGTTTTGAACCGTTGGCAAAAGTGTCTGGTGATAAGCAAGTCGTATTGGGACTAATCACCACCAAAACAGGTGAACTTGAAGACAAGGCGACAATCATTGCTAGAATACACGAGGCAACCAAATATTTGCCATTGGATCGCCTTTGGTTATCAACGCAGTGTGGTTTTGCTTCAACCGAAGAAGGCAACATTTTGACTGATGCACAACAATGGGCTAAGCTACAATTGGTAAAAGAAATTTTAGATGAAGTTTGGGGATAAGTAGTTTATTGCCTAAAAATTAAATTTATCTTTTTTAAATTAGACTATTGACATTTTAAAACAATGGTGTCATAATGATTTTATTAACTTAAAGGAAAAATGTTACATGCAACGTCTCAGTGTAAACAACTTCACACAAAGCATTCAAATCAACATTGTCGTCATTATTATTTGACTTCAAGGTTGGTTCACTTTGTGATGCTGGCCTTTGATAAAAAGGCTGGCGTGAAGTTGTCGACTAGATTCGTATAACTTAAAGGAGCGCTAGTATATCTAGCGCTCCTTTTTTCTTAGAGTTTTTTCATAAGATGCGCAGCTTATGAGTAAAAATGGAGCAAGGGCAACGGGCCCGAAGGGGAATTATTATGGACGCAACACTATCAAAAACGCAATCATCAAATGCGACTGACAAAACTGAAAAATTAAGTGACCGCAAAGCCACGCCACGAACGACTCGAGAAGTCGTCTATGACGTCTCACAAGGCATTTCACATGCAATTCTTGCTGTGTTGGGTATGGGATTATTAATGGCATCGCTTGGTAACGCATTCCATTTCACACCATTAGTACAGGCTGGATTGATGGGTCAAAAAATGTTGGCACCTGCTTTGGGTGTAGGTATCGCAATTGCGATGCGTTCAAATTTGCTCACAACTGGTGCTGCTTTAATTGCAGCCACTGTTGGATCTAACGCAGTTTACTTTACGTCGGCAGTTGCACCTGCTACTCATACAGCTACGGGATGGGCTGCCGATCAGGCCGCTGGTTCACTAGTAATGACTTCTGGACAACCTATTTCTGCGGTGTTGGCTGCTTTAATGGCAGTGCTTGTCGGTAACTGGTTGACAGGTAAAACACCTTTGGACATGATGTTAGTACCATTTGGTGCAGTATTGGCGGGAACATTCTTTGGTTTGGCTACTGCATCTGTGACAACGCCATTCTTGAACTGGGTATCAGAATCACTTGCTTCAACAATGAAAATCAATCCATTCTTGGGTGCGTTTGTCGTATCAGTTGTTTGGTTCCTATTTTTGATGACACCTGCTTCTTCGGCGGCATTGGCAATTGCTGTCATGCTTGATCCACTATCGGGTGGTGCTGCTTTGATCGGTACTACTGCAGGATTTGTTGTTTATACTGCAATGGGTTGGAAGCAAAATGATTTGGGTGCCAATTTTGCACAAACAATTGTCACACCAAAAGTGCAATTTCCAAACTTGCTTAAGAGTCCACTATTGATGTTTGGTCCAGCTTTGATTGCTGGCGTTTCTGCGATGGTAGCTGTTGGTGTCTTTGGATTGAAAGTACCATTTGCCATTGCTGGTTTAGGGTTGAATGGCTTTATCGCACCCATCGCCTTAGCGTCAAGCGATCCACGTGGATTGTTGTTAGTGGCAGTCTTTGGCATTGTTGTACCAGTTGTTGCGTCATTAGCATTTTATTATTTCTTACGTAAAACAGGACACACGAAGCAAAATGATTTGCACCTTGAAGTTGTTTAACAGTAATTAATTACGTTCGTCTTTTGTTACAAAGTCGTCATATTGACGGCTTTTTTAATATATAAAAATAGCGTAGAATATGTTGAGTAATAAATAAATGTATTGAGAGATTATGATATGTTTCAAAATATCAAACGCATCTTGATTGGCAAGCCATTGAAAACGTTGGACGAGGGTGGACAATCTTTGTCCAAGACCAAAGCCTTGGCATTACTTTCATCAGATGCTTTATCATCAGTTGCCTATGGAACAGAGTCAATTACAACAGC
Organism: Leuconostoc falkenbergense; assembly: GCF_014634805.1. Taxonomy (GTDB): domain Bacteria; phylum Bacillota; class Bacilli; order Lactobacillales; family Lactobacillaceae; genus Leuconostoc; species Leuconostoc falkenbergense. The sequence goes on along the minus strand of NZ_BMBS01000008.1, from coordinate 43,100 downwards.
CTTATTGGCTGCGGGCGCAGTTGCATTGTGGCTTCAGGTGCCAATCGCATTACTTGTTTTGGTCTTGTTAGCGGCTATTGTGATGAGTTATCGTCAAATCATTCACGCTTACCCATCGGGTGGCGGTGCGTATGCCGTTGCGAGTGAAAATTGGGGGTCCAAAGCAGGTTTAGTAGCTGGTGGTTCACTGTTAGTTGACTATATGCTAACGGTGGCCGTTTCAGCTTCGGCGGCAGCAGATGCGATTACGGCTGCCGTGCCAGCGATTTTACCATTTACGGTGCCATTGTCGATTATCGTTGTCTTACTTTTAACTGGTATGAATCTGCGAGGTCTTCGCGAGAGTGCTAATTTCTTAATGATTCCAGTCTATTTTTTTATAACGGTTTTGGCGATTATGATTGCTTGGGGTGTTTTTCAAGCAGCTACTGGTCAGTTGCCTTATCATGCTGCTGCTAAAATTGGGACTAGCTTTAGTGGTTTATCATTTGTCTTGTTCATGCGCGCTTTTTCAAGCGGTTCATCTTCTTTAACCGGAGTTGAAGCAATTTCCAATGCTGTGCCTAATTTTAAGGCGCCAAAAGAGAAGCACGCGGCGTCAACATTAGCCTTAATGGCATTGATTCTGGCGGCATTCTTTGGTGGTATTACTTTTCTAAGTTATTGGTACGGCATTCGCCCTAATGCACATTCAACGGTGTTGTCACAGATTGCAATGACGACTTTTGGCGGACAAAATATCGGCTTCTATATTGTTCAGTTAGCAACAGCGATGATTTTAGCTGTTGCGGCTAATACTGGATTTTCAGCTTTCCCAATGTTGGCGTTGAACTTGGCACGTGATAAATATTTGCCACATCTTTATATGGATAAAGGTGATCGTTTGGGATATTCAAATGGTATTTTGTCGTTGTCTTTTGGGGCAATCATCTTATTGCTTATTTTTCATGGTTCGACAGATGCCTTGATTCCACTATATGCTGTTGGTGTCTTTGTGCCGTTTACGTTGTCACAATCAGGCATGATTATTCACTGGTGGCATAAAAAACCTAAAAGTTGGGTTTTGAAAGCAGTCATTAACTTCGTTGGTGCTTTTATTTCGGCTGTTTTGGTGATAACATTGTTTGCAACTAGAATTGAGCATGTTTGGCCATACTTGCTGATTATGCCGTTGGTGATGTTTACTTTTCTCAAAATAAAACATCATTATTTGAGTATTGGCAAACAGCTCCGGTTACAGTATGCCAAAAATGATAATGCCGTTCGCCATCATTACGATGGCGCAACTGTAATTGTATTGGTTTCAAACATCACTAAGGTGACGACTGAGGCGATTGATTATGCACAGTCAATTGGCGATTATGTTGTTGCCATGCACGTCAGTTTTGATGTTAATCCTAAAAAAGAGTTAGAAACTTCAACGCAATTTAAGCTGGACTTTCCAGATGTAAGATATGTTGATATTCATTCGTCATATCGTTCCATCGTCAAACCGGCGTTGAGCTTCGTTGATGCAGTGGCAAAGCAAGCCAAAAAGCGCAATCATTCAGTCACTGTTTTGGTGCCACAATTTGTGCCTAAGAAACCTTGGCAAAACGTTTTGCATAACCAAAATTCTCTGCGTTTACGCACAGCATTTGCTTCACGAGATGATATTTCTGTTTCAACATATTATTATCATTTAACTGAGTAATGTGACATGTATCAGTGTCTATACACTGATACATCACGTACATAAATGTGCAATTTAGACACAATTTTTACCATTAATAGGAGGCAGTAAACATGTCAATGGAAACAAAGTGGACACTCTTTTTTATTTGGGTTGTCATTGCAATGACCATCTCAACCGTTGGTTTAGTCATGATTATGCGATGGTATCATCGTGAAGTTAAAAAAGTGAAAACACAAAAGCATGAAGAAACTGACCAAAAAAAATCATAATTATTACAAAAATAGGTGTTCATGTGTGAATGTACGTGCATAAAATGGTATCATGACGTATAATCTTAGATATAAGATAATAATTAAGGATAATTTCGATGAAAATATTAATGATTGAAGACAATAAATCTGTATCCGAGATGATGAGCATGTTTTTCAAAAAGGAAGGATGGCAAGCAACGTACAGCTATGATGGTAATCAAGCGGTTGCCTTATTTGCTGAAGATCCCTTCGCATTTGATTTAATTACATTGGACCTCAATTTGCCGGGATTGGGTGGCATGCAGGTGGCTTCAAAAATACGTGAAATGAACGACAACGTACCATTAATCATGCTGACTGCCAGAGATAGTGAATCAGATCAGGTGTTGGGACTTGAAATGGGCGCAGATGATTATGTGACCAAACCATTTAGTCCGATTACATTAATTGCCCGTATTAAGGCTATTGCTCGTCGTGGGGAAAAGGCTGCTATCAATACACAACCATCTCACGAAAAATTTGATGTGACGACAGAACATTTCCAACTTAATTCGAATACACGTGAGGCATTCTTGGATGGTAAGCCAGTTAATGCGTTGACCCCCAAAGAATTTGAATTGCTCAAAACATTGGCTCTTAAGCCACGACAAGTGTTTTCGAGATCTCAACTGTTGCAAATGGTTTGGGATTATGAATACTTTGGGGATGAACGTACCGTCGATGCCCATGTGAAAAAGTTACGCCAAAAAATTGAAAAGGCCGGTCCTCAAGTCATTCAGACCGTTTGGGGAGTCGGCTATAAGTTCGATGACTCAGGAGTTGAACCAGAATGAAAATTATGCACCAACAAATGCTTGCTTTTCTCGCCATACTTATGACGATGATTGTCATTGTTGGTTTTTTATTTGCGCAGTTTATGTTTCACTCTGTTTATGAGCAAACATACAGTAATCTTAATAATTATGCGACGACTTTTTTTTCGTTGGTCGTTGATACTGAAGAGGATAATGAAAAAAAATTAAACGTTGATCCCAGTGCATTTAAAACCGCTAGAAAAGTCATGTCTGACCAAGGTGTTGAAGTATCAATTTATGATAATAAAACCCACAAACGTGTGTATGGTAGTACTGGGCCCAAAAAGATTAGTGAAACACTTTGGCAGGAAACTTTTTCTGGTGACGCGCGGATTAAGCGAACACGCACGGGTGAACAGTTATCAGTGTATCGTGGCTGGATGTATGGCGGGGAAAAGCTTGGCGTTGTCCGTGTTTCACGTCAAATTGTAGGACGCAGTGCGCAATCAACCATGTTGTTAGAAGAAATGGTTGCCGCTATGGTGATAGGTGGAACGCTAGCGATGTCATTAGCAGCCGTTATTTCATGGCGATGGTCACACGTGATTACTGATATGCAACAAGCAACAGAGCAAATGACTGAAGGTAACTATGAACTAAAGCTAACACGAACTGGTAAAGACGAACTCGGACATTTAGCTAGGGATATCAATAATTTATCATTAGCATTGCGTGCCCAAAGTGATGAAATTATTGAGCAAGAGGAACGACGCAAGCAGTTTATGGCTAATGCCTCACATGAAATGCGGACACCGCTAACCACTATGTCTGGTCTGTTAGAAGGACTAGCTTATGATGTTTTTCTAGAAGAGGAGAAGTCACGCGCTTACGCACTGATGCAAAAAGAAACCCAACGTCTCATTCGTTTAGTGGAAGAAAATCTTGATTATGAAAAGTTAAGGGCTAATAAAATTGTATTACGGAAACAAAAAATTGATGCTTATAAAATGATTAGTGATTTAAGTAACCAATTAGCCAGTAAGGCAGCACATGAAGAGACAACTATTGCAGTTTCGGGTGACCAACAAGCCACGGTTTTTGGAGATCAGGATCGACTCACACAGGTATTATTTAATTTGATTAATAATGCCATTCAATTTACACAAAAAGGACAGATTAAAGTTTCAGTGGGGCGCCAACATAATGCGACAATTTTTAAGGTGGCAGATACAGGGATTGGCATGACAGCTGAACAAGTTGATAACGTTTTTGAACGTTATTACAAAGTAGATCCATCACGTATGTCAACTAAAGGCGAGTCAGGCATCGGTATGGCTATTGTGAAACAAATTATTACATTGCATGATGGTGATATTGCGATCGATTCGACGCCAAAAGTTGGTACAACAATCACAGTTACAATTCCAGACCAACAAACAGCCAATTAATCTTGCACCAAGTGGATATTTACACGATATTGACGAAAATATAACATCAACCCTTTATACTGAAATTATCAGATATGAGGAGATTGAGCTATGCAATTAACAGGCAATGATGCCAACATTAAGGCATTTGACGCGACAGATACGGATTTTCAAACGACGTCAAGTGAGAACAAAGTATTCACAGTTTTATTGGGTCTCGGGGTGGTAAGCCTTTTGGTAGCGACTTTTTTTGATAAAAATGTCACTAATTTAGTTATGAACCAAAATTCAGTTTTTGGTAATATTTTCCAAAACTATGCCGATCAAGGGGCAAATATTGTTTTGTTTGCTGCATTTGAAATTATTGCGTGGACCATCTGGCGACGCATACAAGATGACGTTTTGCGTTATGTGATGACAATTGGTGCACTAGCATTTGCGTTTAATCAAATGTTAGCTATTTTGCAAGATATGTTGAGTTATACCTATTCAATGCTGAATAATTTGTCTAAGGGTATTCCAATGGGCGTTGCAAACAACACCGCTGCGGTAAAGAATTATCCTGAAGTTTTGCGCTGGGGCCTCGCAGTCATCTTAACAGCTGTGCTCTCAGTATTATTTTATAACTGGTTACAAAGTAAGAGTGATGCAGACATACGCTATTTGATAACAGCAGCTTTGGTCGGTATCGCTGTTGTTTTCATCGCGCAAACCACGATTGGTGAAATGAAGTCATTATGGGGGCGCTTTCGACCTTATGAAATGACGACAGTTGCTGGCAATACAATGAGTGAATTTACCCCATGGTATCATTTAAACGGCATCAACGGTCATAACTCATTTCCTTCAGGTCACACCATGTCTGGGTGGTTGTTCTTATATTTGGTTTTCTTTGTTCCTCGTGGTAACATTAGTGCCCAAAAGAAAATGACGATATTTGGGATTGCGATGGGGATTTTGACCGCAATGAGCCGTGTGCGCATTGGCGCCCACTGGTTGAGCGATGTAACAGTTTCAAGTATCATTGTTGGCTTGATTATTTTCATGGCAAGTCGCTTGTTAGCTGCACACTTTGTTGAACCGACAAAATAACAAGTTTAAAGCACACAAAAAGCGGTAATCAATGATTGCCGCTTTTTGTGTGCTTTAAAATGTTTCGGTTGGAATCGCATTGAGTTTTGATTGCCAATCAATGCTTGGATATTTACGCGTTAACGCAGTGGTTAAAACACGTTTTGCCAAGTTGCCATTACGGGTAAAAATTGGCCCGTGGAAGTAGGAACCGTAAACGTTACGATAAATCACACCTTCTGTTTGATCCATACCATTATTACCATTACCAGAGACAATTGTCCCTAAAGCGCGTTCACTTTCACCTAAGAAGGTGCGGCCTTGGTGGTTTTCGAAGCCATGATATTCTTCGCCGGTTTCGTTATTTTTAATGACAATATTACCTGTTAAACGCTCATTATTGCGTACGGTTAGTTTTGGATCGTGCATATTGGTTGTGTAGTGATCCATGACACCAATACCGTCGACTTTTGTACCGTCAGCCATCATCATATAGTGACCTAGTAATTGGAAACCACCACAAACGGCCAATAACGGTCCGTCATTTTCAATGTATTGCTTCACTTCAGTTGCTTTGTCTTGTAAATCATGAGCAACAATGGTTTCTTCGTAATCTTGTCCACCACCGAAGAGAACAAAATCATATTGATCAGCGTCAAAATCATCCCCTAATGACACCAATTGATAATCAACATCGACACCAATTTGTTTGGCGTAATAGGTCAATGCGATAATGTTGCCATAGTCGCCGTAGGTATTCATTAAGTCGCCATAAAGATGGGCTACGGCAATCGTATAATCAGCCATTAGAATCCTCCTTTAATATAACCAGCGCTACGCAATTGTTCGCGTAATTGTAACATTGCAGTATAAGTTGCTGCAATGTAAACCTTTTGTGTCGGTAGTGACTTGATAGCATCAACAACTTTTGTCAAATCCTCGTAGACACTTTGGTCAGCAAATCCAGCCATTTTGAGACGAACTTGCATGTCTCGGTAACGCTCACCACCAGTTGCGATAGCTTGTAAATGTGATGCATGCAATTTTTCAAACTCAGCATCCCAGATCCAACTTGTGTCAATACCATCAGCATAGTTTGCGTTAAGTAGTGCCAATAGTGAAAAATCATCGTTTTCCGTCAGCATCATATCAATGACTGAGTTAGTGCCAACTGGATTTTTGATTAGGACAATTGTGACGTCCTTGCCGTCAACATTAATAGCTTCTTGGCGACCAAAAATTTGTGCATTGGATTCAAAAGCTGCTTTGATAGCATTGGCTGGCACTTCAAATTCTCGACCAACGGCAAATGCAGCCAGCGCATTATAGATATTATACAAGCCACCAATTTCAATTCGTAAAGGGGTATTGTCAATACTAAATTCAGAATATTTTGGTGTCAATTTGGTGACGGCGGTGACTTGATAGCGCAAGTTAGGTCGTGCAAATTGATCGGTTACGCTGAAATATTTGCCTAAATTAGCATAAGTGATGAAATCGTAGTGTAGCACTGAATCATCAGTTGGTGACAGAATGCCATCAGTGTTAGTGGGTGCTTTACTTGGTTGATAATCTTCAGGCGACACGTGGTTAAATCCGAAGTAAAGACGCTCATTTGGAAAATCACCACGCGTGAAAATGGGTGAATCGCCGTTTGACAAAACAACCGCTTGTGGGGCATTTCTGATACCTGCGACAATTTTGTCGTAGGTCGTATAAATTTCACCATAACGGTCCATTTGATCACGAAAAATGTTAGTCAATACAAACATTCTCGGTTTGATGGCGCTTGAGACTTTTTCGACATTGGCTTCATCAACTTCTAACACCGCGATTGGTTTCTTGCCATTGTTTGATGTCACACGACTTGTTACCAGTGTGCCCGTGATGCCTTGAATCATGTTAGAACCAGATGGATTGGTAATCACTTGATGACCGCCAGCTTCTAAAACACGAGTGATAAGTGCTGTTGTCAGGGTTTTCCCGTTTGTACCAGTTACAATCACCAAATCAAAGTCTTGTTGAATACTTTTTAAAATATCTGGGTCGATTGCCACGGCGAGCTTGCCGGGCAAACTTGTACCCCCACGATGTAAAACATCATGTAACAGCCAATATGCTGATTTTGCTGTCGCTTTGGCTAATGAATTTTTAAGTGTCATAATATCCCCACTTTCATAAATATCATTTTAACATATCCCAAGCGGTGATGACGTGGTTTGTGAAAGGGGTCGATGCCGTTGGACACAACTTCTTCACAAACTGTTTGATTTTTCTTCACACCCCCCCGAACTTTTGGCATATTCACCCTGTAAAATAGAAGTAAGGTTAGAAGCTAAGGAGGAGCGCTGTGAAAATTAGGCAATTATTTTTGATGACGTTACTGATTGTGAACAGTTTGCTACCGCTGATGTCTGTTCGGGCAGACACTATCGAGAATCCACAAGCTGCTACAAGTAGGGCTGAAGAAACGATAGATGAACCAGAAACGACTTCACAAGAAGCTGCTGCGGTGCCATCAGTAACTTTTGAGTCGGAAAATAAAACAAAATCAAAAGCGTCAGAACATAGGTCAACAAATTCTGAAAAAGTACCCCTGCAAAAAGCAGCGGGTATTGTAGAAGTGTCTGATTCTGAAAGTTTTGTAGCGGCTTGGAACAATCCTGATACGCAAAAAATTATTGTGACAGAAAGTTTTGATTATACACAAAGTACGGCGACCCAGCCACGTCAAAACAATATCGAGATTACGAGCAATTCAACATACCCGACTAACAAGACGATAACATTTGTTAATGACACTGTTTATGGCTTGCAAGTTGATGGCACAGGTAATGTTAGTCCTAATATTAGTATTCACGATATTAATTTTAAATCAACTAGTGGTGATAATAGTTTGCCAAACACTCAGAGATTATCCGATGTCAAAAACAGCATTCTTTATCGTAATACATCGGAGAGTAATAGCAATGAAGTCGGAACATTAACACTATCCAATGTGATATGTGAATTAGACAACAATGAGACCCAGCTTGCTGGGAATGCTATGTCGGCCTTTGTTGTGCCAGGCATGCGGATTACACTTCAGAATCATTTATCAATGACAACTCGTGGTACACAACTTGTCGGTTTAAGTATTCATGCTGAATCGACTGTTCGTTATAAAGGTATTCATGACAATTTAGATTTATATTCACGAAGTCTTCAAAATGCTAATTTATCTTTTATAGCAGCAACTTGGAGTACTTATGCAAATTTAGCCAACATTGGAACACCCAGTAATGAGTATTTTGATAACACCAATGCTTCTGCTGGTGATGTTGACATTGACCAAGGCGCAAAAGTATATTTGTCGCGATTAAATGATAGCTGTGGTGAAGCCAATCTGTTGGCGGCTAAAACAGGTGTGATTGCTGGTGAATTTACAGCAATCACGATAAAAGGACAACTCGTCATGTCTGCCAAAGATGCCGCTTTTGTGTTCAAGTCGAGTCGTGGTCCCAATGCGCCTGAAAAAACCATTAATATTAATGTAAACTCTGGAGGCATATTAGCCATCCAGGGAACCAAAACAGCTGCTCCAGGTTCTGGGCAAAGGTCAGCATTAGGTGTTATTCAAGCTTTTGGTGATAAGCATTTAGGTCGAATCAACATTAGAAAAAATGCAACTTTTTATCTCAAAACAGCTACGGGCTATGGGCAAACTTTTGTTTCTTATGCCCAAACGCGTAATTGCCGTGGGATTGAATTAAATATTGATTCTCCTAGATATGTTTTGATAGCAGATGCAGGATCAAGTTCGAACACTGGTACTTGGGCCGGATATTGCCGTAGTGCTTCTAGTGGCGCGTTTAATGCCAATTTCAAAGCCGATATTACTGATTCTAATGTGAGTTTTTATCAGAATATTTCCAGTTTCAACAGTGGCAGTTATTTGACGAATAACCCACCTGCTGATGCTAGTAATTGGGGTAACATCGATATCAAGCAAATTTCACAGAGTAATAACGGTACAACGAAAAATGGTGATTACCAATTAACTGGGGCAACCGAATCTGTTGAACAAAATTTGATGGTCAGAGGACAACACCATGTCCTTGAAATCACATCACATAAAATGAACTTTTTGGACTATGCACCGTTAACTGATGCCGATACTGAAGCAAAACGAGCGGGAATACCCAACGCAGCTGATCAGGCTAACGCTGTTAGTGATGCTGATCACTTCATTCGTGGCCAAATATCAGCGACATCAAAATTAGTCCCTGTATTTACCACACCAGATAGTGAGTGCAGTGGAATGGCTAATTTCGCAACAGAAAATGAAAACGACGGCATTACTGTCACGTGGTAGTCACCCAATTCACCGGGGGTAGTTGATGATACTGTGGTAACTGATAATAATGGTATCTTTGTTTTTGAAAGTAAGAAAAGTATGGATGATTCTGTTCCTGAAGGGGTAGCTACAAGTCACGTTAAGTACCAAATAGGTAATAATGCTATCAGTGTGAGCGCTGGTGGTCAGACTTATGAAACTAATGTGCGTAAAACGCCAACCTATGCCCCACCAGTATATGATTTAGCTTCAATGGTTATTGTTGGTATGTCAGACATTACTTTTAAAACAGCAATTGCTGCTGACGAGGTGATACTTAACGCCGAAGACAGCTCGGAGCAGTATGCACCGTTGGTGACATTGACTAAAGCAGCCAACTCTGAAAATGGTGAAGGTAAGAATTGGACCTTTGATATGGCGGCGTACAATAATGACCATCCTGACAAACCAATTACGGCTAATATGGAAATTGAATTTTGGGTAAAAACGCAGCGTGATGGCGAGTTAATTGAATCAACACGTATTACTCATGTTTATCATGATTATACGGCTGAGGCAGTAACGTATCGCAATATTGCTCCAGATGCCGCAATGCCATTTATCAGTGACACGATTGAAATGATGCGCTTTGACCCATTAAAACGGGGTAAAAATGGCATGTTTAATGTGTCACCACTTGATTTGAGTCGAAATTATGGTTATTTAACCGTAGATGATGGCTCTGTGAATCACAATAAACCATGGCAAATGACTGCACAATTAGAGTCCACGGGCGTTTTTACAGATACTGGGCTACAACTAGCATACGTTGATGAACAAGACAACACTTCAATCTTGTCAAGTGCTGGTGACAGCCTAACAGTTGCCACGGCTCCCCAATGGAATAATGGGCAATCTAGCGTGCGTTTAGACACGCTGTGGAATCAAACAACAAATGGACACGGATGGTATTTAACGCTGAATAGTTGGCGTACTGATTATTCACCGGCTAAGTTCAATTATGATGATGACGATGGACCAGTGCTATTATGGCAACTTGGTGACGTGCCGGACATTGATTAATGTGGTGGGTAGAATATTCCGAATTTAGTCGATAATTCCTCGCAAAATGATCACAATTTTAACGTATTCTAAAACAGGCGACGTCATGGCTAAGACGCCTGATTCAAAATTGAAGTAAGCGGGGGGGGACAATCAAAAAAATCATAAATGTGTATAGCGTTGCGTTTTTAACAGCTCACTGACTAGTGAAAGAAAACAAGTAGTGTAATAGGAGAAAACATGATAAAGGCTAAAATCTTAATGACGTGTTTAGCGGCCATGATGTTGGCCCCAATAAGTGTTTATGCCGATGACTATGGTTCGATTTCAAACGGTTTTACATTTGATGTTGAAAACAACAACACGCTATCCACAACAAATACCAATCCAGATTGGGGTGATATGGGCGCCACAGTCAACGATTCAGAGATGACATTAGTTGGTGGGGAAGGCTTCGGTATCTCTCACTTGCCGGTTTACAATTTTGGAGAAATCAATGCGGTTGATCTTCGAAACGAAAGCATTGCTACTGACACAGGTAGTTCATACCATGTTAAGCCACTGGTCAATGCAAATCAAATTGCGACAGGCACAGGATATCAAACTAAGTATTTACGTCCGTTTGTGCAATTGGTTGATCAACGCGCAGGGAAAGTGGCCGCCTCACAACTGAATGTTTCAATCAGAATGTCACAACCGTTTACAGGTACTTATATAGATGATGACGATCAGACATCTTCTGATATTCAACCGGGTATTTTGCTTAAAGCAGATGCAGGATTTGACTATACGATTTCGGGTAATATGGTGGCTGCTGGGGATACTGGTCATGCAACACAATTTAAATCAAGTTGGCATGGTGATTTTGGGGCTGGTCCCGCGACCACGCTAAATGATAGTGTTACAACCATGGCTAGTGGTATGTCAGCAGCTACTTTTGGTACGATCACCTATGAGTATGGGTCACTCAAAGGGCAGACTGATAATCCTGATAGTGGTAACTGGGCAACGGCAGGCAATATTGTTGGTAGTTCATTGTTTTCACAAGGTGATCGTGTTAATAACGGTTTTTACCTAGAAATTCCAAAGAATATCACGCTTAAAGCGAAGTCATATCAAGCTGAATATACGTGGACAATGGGAGACACACCAACAGGTACTTGAAGCGGTAGTGACTTATAAATAACGAATGCGAGAAAAGAGATGAATCCATTTAAGTTTTTAATGGCGGCACCAGATGCCACCCAAAAAGTACCACAAGAAAAAATTGCAGCCACCTATAAGTGGCGCCAAGTAGGCGTACTATTTTCAGCTGTGGTGGGTTATATAGGCTACTATATTATTCGCTTGATTTTTACCACTGAGCAAAATGATATTATGAAAGCTTATCATTTTACGACCGCAGATATTGGTTTAGTATTAGCCTGTTTCGGTGTAGGATATGGTATTTCCAAGTTGTTTATGGGTGCGTTGAGTGACAAATCGAATCCACGTTATTATTTAGCAGCAGGATTAATGGGCTCAGCAATTTTGAATTTATTCCTAGGTTCAACTCGAAATCTTTATGTCATGATGTTTCTGATGATTTTGATTTCTGTGACACAGGGAATGGGTGCACCTGCTGCACAAAAACTCATTCAATTATGGTGGGGTAAAAAATGGCGTGGGACGGTTTATGCTGTTTGGTCTTCCGTCCATAATGCGGGTGCCTTTGCTTGTGTGGCAATTGTTGAGTTTTCGATTTTGATGTTTTCACACTCAATAGCTGCTATCTTTTACACAGCATCAGCTGTTTCTGCCGTGATTGCGATTTTAATTGCGATTTTAGGCGCCGATCGGCCAGCAACCGTTGGACTGCCTTCGATTGCTGAATATACAGGTGAAGTGACTGTCCTACAAGACGGTGAGACAGTTGAAGGCGACACCACGCAACAATCAATTTGGTTTGTTTTCCGACACTATATTTTAAATAATAAAATTGTCTGGGCAATTACGTTGACGTCAATGTCACTTTACTTAGTGCGGTACGGTGTGATGTCTTGGATACCAAGTTACTTACACCAATTTAAAGGTTTTGATGCCTCATGGGCAAAGTGGTTGGTTGGTATCTTTGAATTAGCAGCCGTACCGGGTGTGATTATTTTAGGTGCAGTGTCAGATTTCTTGAAGGGCAAACGTGCGTTGGTATGTATCGTTTCAGTCTTGGCACTAATTGGTTGCTTGACGGTCTATTTCACCGCAACTAATCATGCGGTAATTGTCGTTGTATTAATCTTGATGAGTACTTTGATATATGCACCGTTGACTTTGGTTGGTTTAATGGTTAACGAAGCAGTTCCAAAGTTTGCTGTTGGGTCATCAACAGGATTTATGGGATTTTTCCAATATTTAGTTGGTGAAGTGGCGGCGACGGCACTAATTGGTATTTTAGTGGCTCATTTTGGATGGACGGCTAGTAATACAGTGCTTTACTCGGCGGCAAGTTTGGCATTTGTATTATTAATTCTAATCATGGTTTGGCAAAAGCAAGCTATACAAAAAGCAGCACATGAACACTTGATATAATGTGTGAAAAAGTACGACATTGTCGTGCTTTTTTGTTGTTGTAATTTGGTATAATTGAAATAGTTTGGTTTGAGAAGAGGTAGTGGTTTGGCACAATTATTTTTTGAATATGGCGCAATGAGCTCGGGCAAGTCAATTGAAATTTTGAAAGTGGCGCACAATTATGAATCGCAGGGACGCAAGGTGTTGTTAATGACCCCCAGTGTTGATACACGTGACGGTGTTGGCAAAATTGCTAGTCGTATTGGGATGTCGCGCGACGCCATGGCCGTACACGAAACAGAAAATTTGTACGAAGTGATTAAAGCGGCCAAAGATGATAATTTAGCCGCAGTATTGGTAGATGAAGCACAGTTTTTGCAGCCAGAACAAGTCGACCAATTGGCTTATGCGGTTGACACGCTACATATACCGGTCATGGCCTTTGGACTGAAACAAGACGCGTTCAATCAATTGTTTGCTGGTTCCAAGCGCTTGATCGAAATGGCTGACAAATTAGAAGAAATGAAAACAATTTGCTCTTTTTGTGGCAAAAAAGCGACGACACAACTGCGAATTGTTGATGGCAAACCGCAACGTGAAGGGGCACAAGTGTTTATCGGTGGTGATGAAGCGTATATTCCAACTTGCCGCTTTCACTGGTATCACCCCGATCAAGACAAAATTGACCAACTACTATCGCATTAATTTGATGAGAACTAATTATTCTCGTACATAATAACGGAGGAAAATATGAATCCAATATTTCAACAATTACAAACCGTCGTTGATCGTTATGACGAATTAAATGAACAACTCGCCGATCCCGAGGTAATGAATGACGGACAGCACTATATGGCACTATCAAAAGAAGCGGGTAGTATCCGTGAAACAGTTGAGGTCTATCATCGTTATCAGCAAGTTATCCAAGATATTCAAGATGCGCAGGATTTACTAGATGATCCTGAAATGGCGCCATTAGCCAAAGAAGATTTGAATAGTCTCAAGCCAGAACAAGAAGAACTAGAAGATAAACTCAAGGTTTTGATGCTACCTCAAGATCCTAATGATGACAAAAATATTATCATGGAAATTCGTGGTGCTGCTGGTGGTGACGAATCATCTTTATTTGCAGCCGATTTGTTAGATATGTATCGTCGCTATGCTGAACGGCAAAATTGGTCATTGAGTATTATTGATGAGTCCACAACAGAAGTTGGTGGTTACAAGGAAGTTGCGGTAATGATTACAGGCGACAGCGTCTATTCAAAGTTAAAGTTTGAAAGTGGTGCGCATCGTGTGCAACGTGTCCCTGCAACAGAAACACAAGGACGTGTCCATACCTCAATAGCAACGGTTGGTGTGATGCCCGAATTTGAAGATATTGATTTTGAGCTAAACGAATCCGATTTGGAAGAAGAGTTCTTCCGTTCAGGTGGTGCCGGTGGTCAAAACGTCAATAAAGTTTCAACAGCAGTGCGTTTAATCCATAAACCTACGGGTATTATGGTTAAAATGCAAGAAGAACGCACACAAATTAAAAACCGTGATAAAGCGCGAAAGTTGTTAGCGAGTCGTGTCTATGATTTTTATGCGCAACAAAATGAAGCAGAATATGCTGAGAAACGTAAATCTGCAGTGGGAACGGGAGATCGCTCTGAACGGATTCGCACTTATAATTATCCGCAAAATCGTGTTACTGATCACCGCATTGGGTTAACATTGAATAAACTCGACCGAATCATGAACGGTGATTTGGGTGAAGTTATTGACGCCCTTGTTATTGCTGATCAGACGGCTAAACTGGCGGAATTAAACAAATGACAGATAAGCATTTTGATACGCCACCACAATTTGGTTCATCCAAGCCACAAGCCAACAATCAATCGGACAAGCTAAATGCACCAAAATGGTTTGAATGGGATGATATTAAAAAGCCAACTGACTTAAGTCATGTCAAAATTTCATTAATTGAGGCCAAAAAGTGGGCGTTAATTGAATTGCGCCAAGCTGGAATGTCTGAACAAGATGCGAAAGATAATCTGGACTTTTTGTTAAGTGGTGCGTTTAACATTAACTATGGCATGTTGCGCGCTAACATGAGTCGACAAATGCCGGCAGCGTTAGCGACTGTTTGGCCCAAGTGGGTCTCTGAATTGGTAAAGAATAGGCCGCCACAATACATTTTGGGTCATGCCCCTTTCTTTGGTCGTGAGTTTTTAGTGGATGAACGGGTGTTGGTTCCCAGACCGGAAACCGAAGAGTTAGTCGATTGGATTCTAAAAGATGCTGGATCGGGCGTTCAACCGGTCTCTGTGTTAGATATTGGTACTGGTAGCGGTGCTATTATTGAAACATTAATGTTGGAAAATCAGCGTGTGCGTGGCTTTGCAACAGATATTTCTGACGGTGCACTGACTATTGCGCAAGCTAATGCGCAACGCTTCGAATTGTCATTTTTACACTTTGCCAAAAGTGATGTGTATGGTCAATTAGATGGACTAGTGTTTGACATTATTGTCAGTAATCCGCCTTATATTGCGACCCAAGATAAGCACGAGATGGATGCGAGTGTGTTGACATTTGAGCCACATACAGCGTTATTTGCGGATCATGATGGTTTGGACATTTATGAACGAATCGCTGCTGGGTTAGATGAACATTTAACAGAACACGGACGCGCGTACTTCGAAATCGGTTATCAACAAGGACCAGCGGTAGTTAATTTGATGAAAGCGGCGTTACCCAACGCCAAAATAACATTGCGGCAAGACTTTGCGGGACTTGACCGCATGATTCGAGTGGAGAAATGAAAACAACAATTTTTAAAACAGATAAGCAGTCATTAGCTGAAGCAAGTGCATTATTACAACAAGGTGAGGTTGTCGCATTTCCAACAGAGACGGTCTATGGTTTGGGTGCTGATGCAACAAACGAGGCAGCAGTACAAAAGGTATTTACGGCAAAGGGACGTCCGAGTGATAACCCTTTGATTATGACTGTTGCTGATGAATCACAATTAGATGAGTTTGTGGTGATTTCTGAAGCTGCTAAGACTTTGATGGCAGCATTCTGGCCGGGTTCTCTGACCATTATTTTGCCTATCAAGCCTGGACGTGTTGAGATGATCGTCACCGGCGGCTTGCAGACAGTGGCCTTTCGACTACCAGATAATGATGCTGCGCGTCAATTAATACGCGTGGCTGGTGTACCAATTGTCGGACCAAGCGCTAATATTTCTGGCAAGCCATCACCTACAACGGCGCAACACGTATGGCATGATATGCAGGGCAAAATTGCAGGAATTGTGGATGATGGTCCAACAACTGTGGGTGTTGAATCGACAGTTATTGATATGTCAGCAACGACACCCACAATTCTTCGTCCTGGTGCGGTGACACAGCAACAATTAGAAGCAGTGTTAGGTGTGAGGGTTGTTGACGCAACCAGCACGAAATCAGTTGCTAGCGATGTCACACCAAAAGCACCAGGTATGAAATATCGTCACTATGCCCCAGATAAAAATGTAGTGATGTTTGACCGATTAGATGCACTGACCTTAAAAGAAGTGTTGCAAAAAAATGATGTTGTGATGGCACAAGATGCAACGATTGCAGCAATGGCAATTCCCAAAGAAAAAACGTGGTCACTTGGCGAGTCATTAGAAACAGCCACAGAACAACTATTTGCTGGTTTACGTTATTATGACGATGAAGCCACAGTTGCCACTATCTATGTTGAAAAAATGTCACCAATTGGCATTGGTAAGGCATTTAACAATCGGCTGGGTAAGGCGGCAGGAAATCAAGAGTTTAGTGTGTAAAAGAAAAACGTCGTAAAGACGTTTTTCTTTTTATAATTGATAGTATTGTTATCAAGTTCAGTGTCAAGATGACACCTATATTTTCAATTTACAGAAAATAAATTGTGAACAAAATGTAAACGTTTACATTTAAAACGTTGTTAGATAGGCGTTTTCAGCGTCATGGCTTGATACAACGGCGATTTGTGCTTTTTTTTACTTGATATTTTGTAAGCGCTTTGATAAACTATATTCAGAAGCTGATTAACAGCTAAAAAGGAGAAATTAATCATGGCACAATCAAAAGATTTTCATATCGTAGCAGAAACTGGTATTCACGCACGTCCAGCAACTTTGTTAGTACAAGCAGCTTCAAAGTTTGCTTCTGATGTTACTTTGTCATATCAAGGTAAGGATGTTAACTTGAAGTCAATCATGGGTGTAATGTCATTGGGTGTTGGCCAAGGTGCTGATGTTACAATCAAAACTGAAGGTGATGATGAAGAAGCTGCTATGGCAGCTATCGTAGAAGCAATGGGCACAGAAGGACTCGCAGAATAACAATGACTAAGAACTTCAAAGGAATCGCGGCAAGTAATGGTGTGGCAATTGCCAAAGCCTACTTGTTAGTTGATCCTGATTTGTCTTTTGACAAAAAAACAATTAATGATGTGACGGCTGAACAAGCACGTGTCGACGATGCTTTGAAGGCTTCTAGTGAAGATGTAACTTTAATTAAATCAAAAGCTGAAAAAAATCTTGGTGCTTCTGAAGCGCAAGTTTTTGAAGCGCATTTGATGGTGTTAGCTGATCCTGAAATGTCTGGGGCAATCAAGCAAAAGATTGCTGATGATAAGGTGAACGCTGAAGCTGCTGTTAAAGAAGTGACGGATATGTATATTGGCATGTTCGAAGCAATGACAGACAATGAGTACATGCAAGAACGTGCAGCAGATATTCGTGATGTGACAAAGCGAATTATGTCGCATTTATTGAATGTTTCACTACCTAATCCTGCGCTGATTGATGAAGAAGTGGTGCTAGTCTCAAAGGATTTGACACCATCTGACACAGCACAGTTAGATCGCCAATTTGTTAAGGGTATTTTAACTGATTTAGGTGGTCGTACAGCGCATGCTTCAATCATGGCGCGTACATTAGAGATTCCTGCTGTTGTTGGTTCTGATGTTGCAACAAAGGAAATTTCTGCTGGCGACTTAGTCATTGTTGATGGTTTGACTGGGGATGTGATTGCCAATCCAGACGACGACACATTAGCAACGTATCAAAAAAAGGCTGATGACTATCTCGCACAACGCGCTGAGTGGGCAAAGCTTAAAGATGAACAATCTGTTTCCGCGGATGGTAAAGAGTTTGTCGTCGGTGCTAATATTGGTTCACCAAAGGATATGGCTGCGGTCTTAGATAATGGTTCTGAAGGTATTGGGCTTTATCGTACTGAATTCCTTTATATGGAATCAGACCATTTGCCAACTGAAGATGAACAGTTTGAAGCCTATAAAGCTGTTGTTGAAAAAATGGGTGACAAGCCGGTTACTGTTAGAACAATGGATATTGGCGGTGACAAGCATTTGAGCTATTGGCAATTGCCAGAAGAAGAAAATCCTTTCTTAGGCTATCGTGCCATCCGCATTTCATTGGATCAAACTGAAATATTTAGAACACAATTACGTGCGTTACTAAGAGCGTCAGCCTTTGGTAACTTGTGGATTATGTTTCCAATGATTGCGACACTTGGTGAATTCCGTGCCGCCAAGAAAATCTATATTGAAGAACGAACTAAGCTTGAAGAATCCGGTGTTAAAGTTGGTGACATTAAGCTTGGTATCATGATTGAAATCCCGGCAGCTGCCATGTTAGCGGATAAATTTGCTAAAGAAGTTGACTTTTTCTCAATTGGTACCAATGATTTGATTGGTTATACAATGGCTGCTGATCGTGGTAATGATCGGGTTGCCTACCTTTACCAACCTTATAATCCATCAATTTTGCGTTTGATTAATAACGTTATTGCTGCTGCTCACAACGAAGGTAAGTTTGTTGCGATGTGTGGTGAGATGGCTGGCGATCCAATCGCTGTTCCTATTTTGATGGGTATGGGCTTGGATGAATTCTCTATGAGCGCACCGTCAGTTTTGCAGACGCGTTCGTTGATGAAAAAATTAGATACAACAAAGATGGCTGAATTGGCTAAGCAAGCGTTAGATGCTGAAACCAATGACGAAGTGATTGCACTCGTTAAAGAAGTCACACAATAATGTTTTGAACGGCTGCCTTATGGCAGCTTTTTTGTGATAAAATTAAACTTATGAAGATTTTAGCATTTGATACAAGTAACCAACCACTGACAGTGAGTTTGGCAGAAGATGAACAAATTAAACAGGTCTTTACGACCAATATAGCGCGAAATCATTCGATTCAGTTATTGCCAGCTATTAAGTCTGCTTTGGCAAGTCAAAAATGGCAGTTGCAAAATATTGATCGTATTGTTGTGGCACAAGGACCAGGTTCATTTACAGGATTACGAATTGGTGTTACTGTGGCGAAAGTTTTGGCAGATACATTAAATACCGAATTAGTTGGTGTTTCTAGTCTAGCTGTTTTAGCATCACAAATTTCGTTTGATGGTCTCGTTGTGCCTCTTTTTGACGCACGTAATCAAAATGTTTTTGCTGGTGTCTATCAAGAAGAAAAGTCAATTTTTCCAGAGTCTCATCAGCCAATCAGCAACCTATTTGCTTTCTTGAAGACGCAGTCAGATAATATTTTATTCATGGGTGATACGACGCCATTTCTTGACCAAATTCACGAACAATTTGGTGATCGTGCGTCAGTATTGACGCCAGAAGATAGTTTACCTGAGGGTAAAAGCATTATCAAATTAGGTATCGCCGCAACACCAACGTCTCATATTGCTGATTTCAATCCCAATTATTTACGGAAAACGCAAGCCGAATTGAATTGGCTTGCAGCCCATCCCGGTGAGGATAAACCAGAAAATTATGTTTTTGAAGTTTAAACGACAACAGCATTTACCGTTTAATTTACCAAAATTTGAGGCAAGACAGGTCGAAATTAATGGTATATCTTTTGCTTTGCGCCGAGCGACACTAAAAGACATTGACATCTTAATCAAAATAGAAGAAGCGGTTTATGAGGGCGTTGCACCGTGGCTATTGCGTGATTTTATGAGTGAATTATCTCGGCCACATATTCGTTTATATTTAGTCGTAGAGCGTCGTGGGCAAATTATTGCTTTTGCGGGCGCAGCGTATCGTTCAGACATTGACGATATGCACATTACTAATATCGCTGTTGTACCAGTCTGGCAGAAACACGGTATTGGTACGATGCTGCTCGAGTCAATTCATGAATTTGCACACAACATGCATATGTCAACGATGACATTAGAAGCACGTCGCTCTAACACCAATGCGCAGACATTATATCGTAAATTGGGTTATGAGCAAACGGAAATTAAGAAAGGTTATTATCTTGGTGACCACGAAGATGCGGTCTCAATGACACTAAATTTTGATAATCAGACGGGCAACAATTGAAGATCTTGATGACATTTGGCAATTAGCAAATGAGTCTTTTGCACCGTCACCTTGGCCAAAAGAAGTATTTGAGCATGAACTGCGTAGTCCACGTTCTATTTATTTTGTGACGACAGGTGGTTTTCTTGGTGCAACACAAATTTTAGATGAGGTTGAAGTTGGTAGTTTAGGTGTTTCGCCGAAATTTCAGCATCAAGGTATTGGACAAGCATTACTGATGGCGGTTTTTGCGTTGCCTAACACGAAGCGCGTACTATTGGAAGTAGCTAATACCAATACGGCAGCACAGGCACTGTACCGCAAATTTGGTTTTCAACCTTATTATCGTCGAGAAAAATATTACAAAAATGGTGCTGATGCCATTATGATGGAGCGAAAAATTGACTAAAATAATTGCATTTGAATCGAGTGCTGATGAAACCAGTGTAGCAGTGGTGGAAGATGGACACATTGTTTTAAGCAATAGTGTTGCAACGCAAATCAATTCCCATCAACGGTTTGGTGGCATTGTACCTGAAGTAGCAAGTCGACATCACATTGAATGGATCACCAGAGTACTTGATGATGCCTTGAAACAAGCTCAGGTCACCCCATCTGAATTAGATGCGGTTGCGGTGACCTATGGGCCCGGATTAGTTGGTTCACTACTGGTCGGATTGATGGGTGCTAAGACATTTGCCTTGGCGCATGACCTGCCAATCATACCTGTTAATCATCTAGCGGGACACATTTCTGCGGCAAATTTTAATCAACCAATCATATATCCAGCTATGGCTCTGATGGTATCTGGTGGTCATACTGAATTAGTCCTAATGAAAACTGAAAATAAATTTGAAGTATTAGGTGAAACAAGAGATGACGCCGCTGGTGAAAGCTTTGACAAAGTCGGACGGTTATTAAAACTCCCTTATCCAGCTGGTAAAACCATTGATGAAATGGCACATCGTGGTAAAGCAACTATTAAATTTCCAACGGCTATGGCTCATGAAGACAACTATGATTTTAGTTTTTCAGGATTAAAGAGTGCGGTCATTAATTATGTTCACCATGCCGAA
Source organism: Leuconostoc falkenbergense (assembly GCF_014634805.1). Taxonomy (GTDB): domain Bacteria; phylum Bacillota; class Bacilli; order Lactobacillales; family Lactobacillaceae; genus Leuconostoc; species Leuconostoc falkenbergense. The sequence continues at coordinate 21,523 of NZ_BMBS01000008.1, read as the reverse complement.
CAAAAGCAAGAAACGATTAACCAAGATGATTTGGCAACGAGTTTTCAAAATGCTGTTGTGGATGCGTTAATCGGTCGTACTGAGCGTGCATTACGTCATTATCCAGTTAAGAGCTTTGTTTTAGCTGGTGGTGTTGCTGCTAATTCCCAGTTGCGTGAAGCGTTGACAACACTTTTAAATGATTTCAATGATACAGTATTTATTCCAGTTCCAGTGGCGTATACTGGCGATAATGCTGCGATGATTGGTGCTGCTGGTTACTGGAATTATAAACAAAATATCTATGCGGATTTGGACCTTAATACGGATCCGGGATTGGATTTTGAACTATTACAATCGTGACATCATTGTGAATGTTTCACTATCTTTTCGCAAAACCCTTAAATATATGGTACAATTACTATGCAAAAGTTCACAAGTGAAATTACTGGAGATATATTATGACGCAACAACCAAAAATACCACGCGCAACCGCTAAGCGGTTACCAATTTATTTTCGTTATCTAACTTTCTTACATGATGCTGGTACAGATCGTATTTCATCATCAGAATTAAGTGATGCTATTAAGTTCGATGCGGCGACAATTCGTCGTGATTTTTCTTATTTTGGTGCTCTAGGTAAAAGAGGTTATGGCTACGAAGTTAAAGCGCTATTGGATTTCTTTGCCAATGTTTTGGACCAAGATAGTTTGATCAACGTCGCACTAATCGGTGCTGGAAATTTGGGACAAGCCTTGCTTAACTTTAACTTCCATCAATCGTCAAATATGCGTATTTCAGCTGCTTTTGATGCCGATGAAAAGCGAACAGGCACTATTTTAGCTGGTGTACCAATTTATAAAATGAGTGAATTGAAGGAACAGATTAGTGCGCAACGTATTAACATTGCGATCTTGACTGTGCCACAAGGTGTTGCCCAAGATATTACAGATCAATTAGTGAGTGCCGGTGTTAAGGGAATTTTGAATTTTACGCCTTTGCGTGTCACGGTACCTGCCAACGTACGTGTTCAAAACGTTGACTTAACCAATGAATTGCAAACTTTGGTGTATTTCATTGAAAATTACGGTTCAATTACGACAGGATTATAAGTTAAATGACAATTTTAAATTTAGATGATCAAGAAAAAGTCTCAGCATATCAAAAGTTTGTGCGTGAAAATCCAAGAGGACAAGTCACACAGGATCCACTATGGGGTGAATTGAAAGCAAACTGGAACCACGTTTATGTTTATCATGAAACAGACGGTCAAATTGATGCGGTTATGTCAGTATTAACAGTTGAGGCTGTTCCCGGAAAAGTTTTAGCTTATGCTGGCCGTGGACCTGTTGCCGATATTGAAGATGTTGATTTAATTAAGGATTTGATTAAGGAAGCTTTAGCAGCATTACCGGATAATGTCTTCTTGTTGAGAATGGATCCTGAAGTACAGTATTCGGATGAGTTGAATCAAAAATATCTTGAGGCAGGCTTCCAGACACGTAATACGCAAGTTACACACATGCATGGTAATATTCAGCCACGTAAGAATGTCGTCTTATACTATGATGGTCGCGGTGAAGGTGCTACGCCTATTACCAATGAAGATGAATTGATGTTGCACTTCAAGCCTAAACTTCGTAATGATATTCGACGTGCATTTCGTGATGGTGTGACAATTACATTTGGTGATAGTGAAGAGGATATTCGAGCACTATTTGATACCTACGTGGCAATGGCAAAAAATCATGGTATCACACACAGACCATTAGATTACTTCCTTCGTATGCAAAAATTATGGGCAGGGACAGGCTTGTTCCGAGTCTACTTGGCTCATTTTGAAGGGCAAGTGATTGCTGGTGGCTTAGGATTTGCTTATGGTGATGAGATTTGGTATATGTATGCTGGCTCTTATCGCGAATTTGGTAAACATAACGCACCAGCCGCCATTCAATATGAGATGCTGAAATGGGGACTGTCACTTGGCAAAATCGAATATGATTTTGGTGGCATTGGTGAATTTGATGTTTCTGATGGTCTCTATAAGTTCAAACATGAATTTGCTTACCACGATCCCAACGCTGAATATATCGGTGAACTCGACTGGGTCGTTGACGAAGAAGGTTATAAGGATTACCTCAAACAATTTGATTAATTATAAAAATTAGCGCCGGTGGGCGCTTTTTTGGTATAATAATAAAGTTTTAAGCAAACAGCATATATACTGTATAATACTGCGACTTTATCACGTTTTTAATTTAATATACTGACTAAATTGCATATATATTTCATACATAGTTGGGGAAAAGTTGGGAGCTAGAAGAGGCTTATTATTTTTTCCATTGCGTCTGTTTGACCTTCTTTAGTACCGTTATTATAATACAATGACATATCAATTTTTGAATGGCCCAGAATGTTTGCGATGTCTTTAGGATTCAATCCGGGTATACCGAAAGCTATGGTTGAAAATGCATGTCTCATTTTGTGTGGCCAAACATGTATATTCGTTTCGCGACTTATGATTTTGAATATTGTTGCTAGCTCAGAATATCGTACTTGTTTTGCTAAATGATTGACAAATATCAGATCATTTTTTGACATAATCAAGTTGTTAGATGCATATACCAACTTCGACTGTTGAATGCATCGCTGTAGGTGTTCTTCAATAATCGGCGGCATTGGGACCCAACGATTTGATGAGGAGGTTTTTGGTGTGGAAACTTGTCCATGTATATTGATAGTTTCAAAAATGCCTAGCATGTTTTGTTTGACATACTTAACTCTTATCCCCATAATCTCTTCGTGACGTAGTCCAATAAGTGTTAACAAAGCCATTGTTCTTTGTTGGAGTGTTAATCTTTCTGAATCTTTAATGAAATTGAAGACAGTGTTAAATTCTGAACGTGTAATCGAAGTGTCCCTGGAGGGCGAGCCAGATACTTTTATTTTTTGTATAGGACTTTTGCTTATTACATCATTTAGAACTGCATCAGTGAATACTCCTGCAACAAGACCGTTAAGTAAGCGCATGTAATTTTTTGAATATCTTTTTGTTTTTGCGTACTTAGTAATCCATGATTGATAGTCTAGACGTGTTACGTCCTTTAATTTAAATTTTCCCCACGTAGGAAATACGTTTCTTTCAAACATATAAGTACTTTGTTTATATGTTGTATAACGCCAAGAACCATTGTCAATTTTTTCCTGGCAGTATTGGTTGAAATATTCGTATACGGTGATGTTTTTGTTATTAAAATTTGTTGAAACTTGATTTAAGAGATCTTGTTTAGCTGCCCTAGCTTCGTCAAAAGATCTAAAACCGTTTTTTTCAATGAATTTCTTTTGGTTGCGTACGGTAATTGAAAATTTAATTCGCCATTTTTTGCCTTGTGTAGTTATATAGCTTTGTATTTGTGGGTCTCGTCGTTCTTTCTTATATGTGTACCTCATTTTTTGTTATCCTTCCTGTATTTTAAACGATAGCAAGGTGTTTAACTAGGAAGTAGGGCAGTTTATAGTCATGACCATGTGGACTAATATCGAGATAAATTAAAGATAATATTAGAATATTTTTAAGCTTTTGTTTTTAAAGAACAACCACTCCAAAAATTGATGTTTCATGGTTGGCATTAATGGGCATATCATCATATTTTTTATTGAGTGAAACAAACCGTGCGCCACTATCATCACTAACAAACTTTTTGACATAAGCTTGCTGATCATAGTTTGCAATAACAATTTGTCCTGAGCGAATATCGGTTCTTTTTTTGACAAAAATTATCTGCTTGTCTTCAAATAAAGGTAACATTGAATCCCCATTGACGATAACTGCATAATCATGATCAGGTATGATACCGTCATATGAGATGGTTTCTCGATACTCGTCGCTTAAATATTCTCCTGTGCCAGCAGAGACGGCACCGTAAAGTTCAATCTCTTGTTTTGGATGATCAAAAATTTGTGGCTGGCTATTTTGTATTTTGTATTGATGCTCACTATAAGCTAACACCTTTTTTTGGCGACTAATAGAAAGGTTGGCTAAAATGGCGGTTACCTTATCACTAATAGTTAACGAATTTTCGGATTCGATCAGGGTTGATTTTGGCACACCAAAATAGTTTGACATCATTTCAATTTTATCAATTCGCGGATAAGTATTGCCTTTTATCCAGTCAGTCAGTGTTGTGTAACTAATTGATAAATCGTCGGACATTTTGTTGCGTGTCACACCCTTTGATTTCATTAGTCGAGAAATATTTTGCGCCATAATTTTTTTATTGCCTAATGAGCTCATAACGTTGACCTTTCAAGTTATTTTATATTGATATTATACGGCAGAACCGTAAATGAATCAAACTGAACTAGCCGAATTCATTATTTTCTATTGACATTACGATTTAACCGTAATAGAATAAAGTTGTTCAGAAAGGAGGAGACATGAAGGTAACGTTGAAAGCTCTTCGAGCTAACTTTAATCTAAACCAACATGAAATGGCTCGAATTGTTGGTATTTCAAAACGAACTTGGCAAAATTATGAACAGGGGAAAACTGTTCCCAGTACAGCTGTACTTAGGAATATCGAGACATATTTTAATGTTAGTTATGATGAGCTTATTTTTTGTTCTGGAAATCAGTTTAGTCGTAACAAAGACCCAGCCATACATCATATAGAGAGTTAGGACGTAGTAATCCATGGAGATAGCAAGGTGTTTTATGGCTGAAGTTGAATTGAATGATGTAATAGAAAATATGGAAAAATTGTTTTCTCAACAATTAACAGAACTTGACAAGCTTCATCGTCAAAATGATGTGATTGTATGGAAATCTGATGGCCAAGCTGCAGCAGAAACTGGTCTTGGTAGAACGTATTTTTCTCGTATTAGATATCGATTGCCGCACATTGAGATAGAGGATGCAGCAACCGGTGTAAAATCAACTGTCTATCCGAAGGCAGCGGTAAAAAAATGGTTAGCAGATCACATTGAGTATTATCAATAAATTTTGTAACCAGCAGAATATAAGTTTAATTGTGAAATAAAAAAGGACACATAAGTGTCCCCCAATAATTGAATATCAAGTTACAAAGGTTACCATCATTCGTTTAAAAGTTTGCACCTTTAGCATAACGGTTTTTGATGGAAAAAACAATAATTAGTTAAAAAGTAGGGTTAAACATGGCAAGTTATTGTTGAAATTGTAGCGATAGTTACGGAGGGTCGATTGATTTCGGGTCGCAGCGTTACTTTGATTTGAGTTCTGACGTTGCACTATTAAAACACCGTAATCGTCTGGTTGATGTCAGGGGATCCAAGGACAATGAGATAAATAGAATATCAATGGTGTCCGAGAATAAAGTTTTATTCGATTTTAGGTTTATTTAGTGTGCCATGAAGCAGTGTGGGTGTGGAGCGTACGATTTGTAGCTATGGATCAAAGTATAGTTACATTTTTGATTTTAATTTTTATAAGATAATAAGTTTTTTGATGATGGAATTTAGTGAAAGAAAGGACGACAGTGATGGATGATTACAAAAAAATTGTTCTCGTCGTACGTAGTGACTATCAACGTCTCATGACATCAAGGGAACATGCCGAATTGTTAGCTGATTTAAAGCCATTGGCTGGTAAGTATGAGTTCCATGTGTCTGTTGAGACTAAAATTTAATGTAGTGTTGTTAAGAACATTTTGATTGTTTAATCTAGAGTGTTCTTTTTATTTTGATTAAGAAAGCGAGTTTTGGTTTTTATGAGTAAAATGTTGAAGTTGTTACCTGAAAAGGGTAACTTGAAGTTTTTGTATTTAGGAACGCCTGATAATGGACGACCACAGTTTTTGATTGAAGGTTCTGACGCTGATGCCTTGACTGTTACACCAGTTGGTAAGTTGCCAGAGGGATTGAAGCCAAAAGATGTTGTGAAGTTTGAAAATATGACACTAGATTTGGTGCCAATTGGTGGTTCACGTACTAAGGTTTCTGGTTTGACTGCTGTTATTAAGAAAGAGAATGAAACAGTAGCGACTACCTGGGCGAATGAGTCAGCCCGGACTATGGTTGTGGTTAAGGGTGAGTATTTCCCTGTTGTTGATACCGATTTCTTTACAGGTTCATTTATGTATGGTGCCACTCGTGATGTTTTTGAGACTTTGACGTATCAAGAACAACAAGATCGTGGTTCCCGTGTTGGTGATTTGATTGCCAAAGATGTGCGTGTGAGTGATGAAAATGGTAAGGCATTAACAGTTCGTGTACCTGTTGAAGTATTCCCAGAGGGTGCTTTTAAGCCATTTGATAAGGTTGAATTTGAAAATTTAGTTGTGTCATTATTTGACGGTTCAACCAATGATGATCCAGATCAAGATGTTTTGTTCTTCTCTGCTAGTGGTATTTCAAAGGCAACTGCTGCTAATAAGCCACAAACAACTGCTAAGCCTGTTGAAGCAAAAACTAAGTAATGGCAGGAAAGGGGTTAATCAATGAGTCAGTTATTTCCCCGTGGTTTCCGTGTTCATTATTGGCACAGGCATTTAAGACGTGATGTTTTTATTGCGATTGGTCTTGTGCCAGTGGTCGTATTTTCAATCACGATTGTTTTTCGGTTACTTGCTACCATGCCACCTAGTAAAGGGTTAGTCAGCTTCACCAAAGCATTGGTTACACAGGTTGATTGGTTGGCTTTTGTAAATAGTTTGTTACCAGGTCTTTATTTAACTTTGATTGCTATGGTGGTCTTAGTGCTTGGTGCTAGTTATTGGTATTGGAAGACTTATCAATTTCAAGGTTTTTGGGCGACTGTTTTTCGCTTAGAAAGGCTATCCAATTGGCTAATTGCTAATCAATATTATTTGGTCAAGGAAGTTGATGAAAAAGAACACCGTTTGAGTTTCAAGTTGGGTGGTGAGAAAGGTGGTTGGCATTGGTAAAACAAAAAATTAAGCTGCCAAAAGTCAGTTTAAAGAATAATGGCAAGGTTGGTTTTTCAATCTATTTGCCAATGGACGGACAAAAGTATCAAGATCGTTTTCGTGATCGACGTATTTCACAACCTATGTCGGCTATGTTGTTTGCGGACGGTGTGGGAACAAATGATATTTTTGGGTTTAAGTCATTTGACTTTATTTCTAATCCGTTGGGATTACGTTTAGGGTTGTCTGACATGACCATAACAGATCATACGATTGAAATTATGAAAGGGGTGGTTTGGGATTATGAAAAATATCCTCAGGCACTTATTTCTGGTGATACTGGTTCTGGTAAATCATTCTTTTTGTTTAGTTTGCTGAATGGTCTGATTAAAAGTGGTGCGATTGTTGATGTTGCGGATCCAAAAGAGACTGATTTATCAGTGCTTGGTAAAACCGCTTCACTAAAATATCGTGTGACTTATGGTCGTGATCGTATTTTAAAATCGTTTTATCGTTTTTATTTGGAAATGATTAAGCGTGGTCGTGAATATCATGATCTATTGAATGATAATTTAGAAGAAAATGTTGGGAACTATCGTAAGTATGGGTTGAAACCACATTTTTTTGTTTTTGATGAATTTGGTGCGTTTGTTTCGGGTTTGAAATATAACGAAAGTGAAGCGATCCAACAAATTTTGGGACAAATTACGATGTTAGGTCGTCAATTAGGTTACTTTGTAGCGATTGCTATGCAGAAACCAACGGCTGATACGATTGGGAGTGCGTCTCGTGATCAATTCCAGTTCCGTGTGGCACTTGGTAAGATGAAATCTAGTGGACTGTCTATGATGTTCCCTGATGATGTTGACGAAGTGCAGTTTAAGGAACTCTCAAAGAATTTAAAGGGGTGGGGTTATTTAGCAATGACACCAGGGCAAGCCAGATCATTTTTTGCGCCTGTTATTCCTAAAGACTTTGTCCCGTTTAAATATTTTGATGAATTAGGTCAGCAATATCCAGCTGTTCCAATTGAGCCAATGGGTGAGATTAAGGAATTTTTGGATAGTAAAAGCGCTAAATATGTAGAATTGAACTTTTAGTTAGTCCCTATTAGTTATTTGGCAGGTCTAATTTGATTTAGTGATTGTAGGCAGTCGGGGTGCATGAGGCGTTAAGCAAAGCACTTACGGCACGTTGACCCTTTTCAGCCATGGAACAGCTCTGCTGTGGAAAAGGAAGCGCCCAGCTCTGCTGGTGCGCGACTGGTGGCGTTAGAAAAGGGGATTACGTGCCGTTGTGTCTTTGTAGCCGATTGTGCGCTGGATAACGTACAAGCAGTTGTAAAATTCGCCAACCCCCCAAATTACTAATAGGGGGGGTAAATTTACAGAAAAGCCAACAGGCAAAAAGCCCTCATTCTTACGGGGCGTTGATTTACAGCGATTTAATATTCGTGTAAAAACGTCTGTAATAATGACAAATCAATATGAAAAATACGCTTAATTATTAGATTTAATCTAATGAAAGTAGAAAAGAGGTTATTTAAACGATAATTGTTATATCAATATCTTGGTATTCTACCAAATGAATTATATGGCACAACGCATAATACAGGTTATGCGTTTTTATTTGGTCATTTTCTAGACGATCACGTCATTGATACGCGGGTATATCAAGTTGCAGGTGATAAATTACCCCCAGCACTTGCATTGGGGGCTATTGTGGATCCAGAACAGGTCTATCAGAAAGGAGAGGGTGATTGGTACATGACGTTTGCTACAAAGTCTGTTGATGAAAAAATGGATCGTATGCAGATTTGGGACGTTATTTACAAACATGTAAAACATGTCAGAGAAATATTTTAAGTTAGATTATGAAACAACCACGGGTGTTGATTTGGTTGCGTTTCGACAAGAACTCGAATTAACCCAGGCGCAAATGGCTTTATTTTTGAACGTGTCGCGCCCCACTTACATCAATAAAATTGAACGTAGTGATGAGGTGATTGCCAGATTATTAAATGCAGATCAACGGCATACGCTGAGAGTGTTGTTGAATGCAGACGGCATGAGCTTATGGCTGGATTATCTAAGTATTTCGTTTAAAATGCGTACTGCGGAATGGCTAGTAAAAACGCTTTTACAGTCAGGATATGACTTATTTATTCGACGTGACGGCGGACGTTTTGGCTATTCAATTACCTACGCTTTTGCAGGTCAAGCATTTATCACGGTGTATGGCAAAAAAGACGCGCCAGAAAGTTTGATCACAGTATCAGGGCAAGGCATACGTATCTTGGAAAATATGCTCATGCAACAAGATAGAAATATTTTTGGTTTTCTAAGCTTTGCTTTGGATAACGGTGGTCATGTGACACGAATTGATTATGCTTTTAACGATATGGAACGAATTTTTAACATTTTTGATCTCTACAAGATTGTTGAAGCAAAACGCTACACGCAAAAATTTAGAAGTGAGCCAACCTTTATTGGTAATGGTCAATCAGGTGGTGCAACCATGTATTTTGGTTCCCGAAGTGGTCAAGTTTTCTTTCGTTTTTATGAAAAAGACAAGGAACAGGCAACTAAAAGACATATTCCGCATGAAGAAATTGGCATAAAAAATCGTTATGAAATTGAATTAAAGCAGGATCGTGCGCAAACACTAGCCCAGCACCTTGTCGAAAAACGTAAAGTCGGACCCGAATTATTTGCCTACTTTCAAGAATACGTTAGATTCTATGATGTGCCCGTTGATAAAATGGCGCAGAAAGAGATCGATAAGTTACAGCAATGGGCGCCATGGCGTGCCTTTTTGCAACAGGCTAGTGTGGTTGAGTATGTTGCTCAACCAGTCGATTTATCTATGGCGCGTTCGCTTGATTGGTTTATTACACAAGTTGCACCAACGTTAAAAGCCTTGATCCTATATTTTGGTCAAGAAACGATAGATGAAATTATTGATGACGCAGAATTAAGTCCGCGTCAAAAGAAATTGTTATCAGTTGCCGAAAAGGTCAACTTACCTTTTTAAAAGTTAAAAATTGGAGGACACACAGATGTCAGAACAAGGAACACAATTCAAAAAAGCACTTAGCGCTACTGCAACCGAAGCCCTTAACTTCAAGGCATTGTCAAAAATTGAAGATGGTAATTTGTATGCTGCCGTGAACAAAGCTAAGGAAATCATGGAAAATGATCCAAAGTGGAGTGATTTAATTGGTGATGACTTATCTAGCCTACGTCGTAACTTGTCTGTATTGAACAAGCAATATAAGTCGTTGCCAAAGGTGGCGGATAACGTCATCAATTTGGTAGAAGAAATTACGCAAAAAGTAGATCGGTTTGGGGGTATGTAAAATTTGTGTTTGATAAGTTAAAGTCAATCAAAAAGGGTTATGTCAAGTCTCGTGATAAGCCAGACCAATCATTGCCTTATGCCAAAGTCCAAAAACGGGGCAAATGGATTAGGCGTTTTGTTAAAATTGCCCTGGTGTTAGTTGGTTTGAGTGGTGCAGTTGCTTTTATTAAAGCTAGTAATGTGAGTCAAACTAATCATAAGTTGATTGCTAAGATGAAAACGTATGATGACAAGCTAGAAAAAGCTAGTATGGGACAAAGTGTTTATTCACCTAGTCTTAATCGTTATGCGCAAGGTTTTTTTCAAACCTATTTCACGCAGTCAGATAATGATGATGATAAGCAAAAACGTTTGAAAGCCTTAAAAAAGTATTTTGCCACTAATATCAGTAGCACAATTTATGATAATCAGGACTCGCAAAAAGAGACGTATGTGGGATCCAGATTATTAAATACGTTTACCAAAAATGACGTGAAGATTGCACAGTATCAAGTTGGCTATACGGTTGGCAACGATAAAAATACAATTATTCGCGTTTTTAATTTGCCTTTTGCTCAAAAAGCAGGGCAGTACACTGTTTTGGCGTTACCTTATGCCACAACCGAACAAGATATTGTCGGACATGTTGGCAAGATTGATCAAGATGATACCAATAATGCCACGTTGGCAAGCAGTGATAAGGTTCAAAAGTTTGTACAAGCCTTTAGTGAGAAGTATGTGAGTTCAAAAGCTAGTGATATGTCCTTAATCATGAAAGAGCCAGAGGGACTAGAGGGACAATACGCCGTTAAGAGTATTAATCAAGTCAACGTTTCAGGTTCTCAGAATAGCATGAGCATTAAGTATCTTTTGACACTAACCGATACAGAAACAAAGCTTGAACATTCAGAACAGATTACCTTGACCGTTTCGCCAAAGGGATCAACCTATTATGTCGTTAAGATGATCCACACACAAGGCGGTCTATTAAATTAAGAGGAGGTTATGATGAAAGCAATCGTAACAAATTTTATGTTTCAAATTCCCACGGGATCTATTAGCTTTACGGGTCTTCAATCAGAAGTAGCTGGTTGGGTATCAGCGTTTATTGCAATGGGTATTATGTATTTAGTTGTCAGACACTTTATTAAAGGGTCAATTGGACAAATAATAGTCAGCCTTGCTGTTGGTGGTTTGGTCTACTTCGTTGTTAAAAGTCCAGATACTGTCCTTAATTCTATTGGTGGTATCTTTAAAAATATATTTGGTTAATATGGCAGAAGTTTATAACTATCAAAAAGCCTTGAAGCAAGATATTGTCATTCGCAAAATTTCAGATGAATATAGCCTACCTGTTGGGATTAGTTTGAAGCCAGCAGTTATATTTTTCGCTTCAGTTGTGGTGATTTATCTTATTTTTCACGTACCATTGCAAGCCTTTTATCATGCTAACTCTGACTTAGGTAAATTAGTTGATGTGGGCGCATATATTGCGATGCCTGTTGGGATTGTCTCTTTATCAAACAGAGTTAAGCCTGACGGATTAGGATTAGTGCAGTATGCTATTTCAATTGCGACATTTGGTATTAAAAGAATACTTAATCGAACGGTTTATTATCATGATCGTGTCTTGCCAACTGGCTATTTTGAAGTTAGTCACATGGCGGACACGCCAGTCATTATAGAGTCAAATCAAGAAATTAGAAAGGCAGAAGACAACTAAACATTAGTTGTCTTTGGGATTAGAAATGGTCAACAAGTTAGTGTATTTAATCTTTATAGCAGTGACATGGTTGGTTTATGTTGGTTTTACATTACCGATTTTGTTACTCTTTATGAGTTTTGGTCAATCATGTCACGTTGCAATGATAATCGCTACTGTGATGACCATTTTATTTATTTTAGTACAGCGAACATTTAGAGGTTTGCATTTAATCAATCGTCTTCAAGACGATACGGCAGACATTGAGACAAGACTGCAATTAGCCAATGGTTATTTTCAAAAATCTATGAAGCAAGTAAACAAGCAAAATCGACATCAAGCTAAAGTTTATTGTAAGCAGTTGAAACAATATCAACATCAATTAAAAGCGTATCAAAAAAATCAAAAGTCGTGATTGACGTTGAAAATCAGAAAGGATAGAGATAAAAAATATAGCTCTTTATATTTAAGTTCATTATGGAAAATTCAAAAACATACAAGTTGTATAAGTCGGGTAAGTTGTGGGTAATCGGAGCTGTTGCGGTAGCTGGTGTTGCTGTGAGTGCTAATACCACACAAGTAAGCGCTGATACAGTTTCAAACACTGACGCACAAGCCGTAAAAACGTCTGACACAGCGCAAGATGATAAGCAAGTGCAATTGACTGCTTCATCAACTGATCAGACTAAAACTGATGATACGGCTAAGGCTGATACCGTTTCATCAACTGCTGAAAAAAGCACTGTGCCAACAACTGCTGGTTCAAATGTGACACAAGACCAGGCAAAAGATAGTGTTGATAAGGCACAAGATACTGTTAAGGATGACGCAGATACAGCTTCAAAGGCTGGCGTTGATGTGACGACTGGTCAGACAACTGATGTCACAATCAATGATGACAACGCTTCATCAAAAACAGATGAAGTGCTATCTGACTTGAATAAGCAAGACCAAGCGGTTAAAGACGCTACGGCAAAGCAACAAGCTAATGATCAAGCTTATGACAAGGCAACAACGGATCAAAAATACGCTACTACCCAGGGACAAGCTGATTTAGACCAGGCAACGTCAGACCTTGATAGTCAAATTGATACTAGTGAAAAAGCTGGTATTAAAGTCAACGTTGAAGTCGCACAATCTTCACCTGAATATAAGGACTTGTCTGGATTAGAGGGTCAAGATTTGTTAGACGCAATGGCTTATAACATTAACCTGTATAAGCAAGCAATCGCAGACGGTGTGGCAAGTGAAAAAGCTGATACTGAAACATTGGCTAAGTTGACGGCAGAATACCAACAAAAGCAAGCCGATTATGCTAAAGCTAATGCTGATCATGATGAAGCGGTTAAACAGGGCGAAACTGATTTGAATAATGCAACATCAGACCTTGATAAGCAGGTTGAGGCAAGTAAAAATACAGGGCTTGATGTGAGCGTTGAAATCTCAAAGGTTTCACCAAAATACAAAGATTTGACTGGATTAGAGGGTCAAGATTTGTTAGACACAATGGCTTATAACCTTGATTTGTATAAACAAGCAGTTGCCAGCGGTGTCGCTAGTGACAAGGCTGATCAAGCCACACTCGTTAAATTGACGGCTGAATATCAAAAGCAAGTTGCAGATTATGAAGCACAAAAGGCAGCAGTTGATAAGGCAAATGCTGATAAAAAAGCAGTCTATGAAAAAGCGCTTGAAGACTATATGAATGGGACTAACCATACGACAAGCATGACAGCCCAAACGCAAACTGACGCTTCATCTGGTCAATATCAAACCTTTATGAATGCCACTGTTGATCAAAAAACAGGTGAGTTTACGTTGGAACACGATATGAACGACGGTGTGCATATCATTGGTCATGGTGTTTTGAAAGGTAACATCAATTGGAAGATTGTTTCAAATGGTGACGGCACAGAAACCGTGACGATTTCATCAATTGAATTGTATTCATATACGTATACTAATGCTTATCAAAACCAAGCGGTTAACCAAAATATCAACTTCCACGTCTATGACAATGACGGCAACGAGCTATTTTCGGTTTACCATGACGGCAACACGACATTTTCAAAGACAATCAATAAGACCGCTCAAATTAACAAGACTTTCAAAATCTCACCAAATGAGACTAGTCCTTTGACACAGGTATTGGTTGTTGATGATAACTGGATCTGGAATACGCATGGTCAAGTTTCAACGCAAATTAAGAATACTAACGTAGCGCCAAAGGTACCTACTTATGAACAGGATCCAGTGAAGCCTACGGCACCAAAAGCAACGGTTCATCATGTACAAGTTGTGGCACCTGAAAAGGGACAAGAACCTGCTGTACCAGTTGCCAGTGTTAAAAAGGTAACGGTTGCGGATATGCCAAATGCTGATAAGCCACAACCACAAAAGGTTGAGGTGCATTATTACAACATTAAGAAGACACCGAAAGTTGAGAAGACAGCCACACCAGAAACACCAAAGGCAGTTGAAACGGCAAGCATTTTGCCACATACCAATGCTAATGAGCAAGGTAGTGGGGCAGTGTTAGGATTTATGGCAACTATTGCTAGTCTTGGTTTGCTTGGTGCAATCAGTAAAAAGTTTAAGAAACAAAACTAATTAGATTAACTGCTGGTCGTGACGTTATCACAGAATATAACCAAATGGGGTGTGAAGCTAAATTGTAAAGGAGACTGTTATGTCAGTTATTGAAAATCGAGAAGTGAAGAAACGTCTCAATTATTTACAGTCACAATTAGACTTAGTGGACTCTGCTGTTGGCACGCTACCAATTTTAGTCGCTAGCGTTGAAAATGAGCGTACGATGGCGCAATTTGATGAAGCAATGAGTCAATTTAAGACTGATTTACAGAAATTGTATCGTGACTTGTCAGTGTTTAATGATATTAAATTTTAAGAAATGGAAGTATAAGAAATGCAGAAACAACTTTTAATCGCAGGTTCAGTGCTTGGTGCTTTAGCATTAGGTCATCAAGCAGTCAACGCTGATACTGTAACAACAGCGACTGATACTAGTACAGCACAATCAGTACAAGCGACTACTAATGTATTGCCACAAGTCAAGGCAGTTGCCTTAACGGCTAGTGTTAATCCAGTGGCAAGTGCGACATCATCAAGTGATGATTTTGGCGATAATGATGATAGTAATTTGCCGGGTGGTGACACAGGTTCAAGCTCATCATCTGATAATGGTAGCTCAAATTCATCAAGTGACAATAGTGGCACTGATACACCAACGCCAACACCAGGTGATGATAATGACAACGGTTCAACACTGCCAGATGATAATAGTGGCTCGTCATCAGACAATGGTGGATCAAGTTCATCATCAGATAATGGTAGTTCTAGTTCGTCAACTGATAATGGTGGTTCATCATCAGATAACGGTGAATCAAGTTCATCATCAGACAATGGTGGTTCAAATTCATCAAGTGATCAAGGTGGCTCATCAAATAATGGTGGGACAGATAACTCAAATGCTGGTGGATCAAGTTCATCAAACGACACCAACACAGTACCTTTGACACCGACAACACCTGATAAGAATGATCAGGGTGAAATCAATCATGTTAAACCAGTTGAAGTAACGCCTGATAGCTCTGGTAATGTTGTTTCAGTCCCAACACAAGTCGCTAGTGTTCTTAGTGTCGCCCGTGCTGTTGAAGCTTATAATCAAGTGTTAACAGCTAATGATAAGGACGCTAGCAATGATAAGGTAGTTGAAGCAAAGCAAAAGCTAGATGACGCTGTTGCCAAAGCCTTACCAGAAACACATGCAACACAAACAAAATCATCAATTGGCATTTTAAGTGCTGTTTCAGGCGTTTTAGCAATGACAGGCGCATTGATATTCAAACATTTTAAAAATTGAGGAGTTCGCACCTAAAGGGGGTGTTTTTTTAATGATTAAGTTTAGTGAAATTAAAATATTTGTTGGCGCTGTAAATGTACCGTCTCTTGGTCAATGGTTTACCTTGCCTGTGTCACCTAGTCGGGTAACACAAGTTTTAACCGAAAAAGGCGCGATTGGATCAGGAACTGGTAACGAAGAAATCATGATCAGTGATTATGAAGCACCATTTAAAATAGATCCTTATGAGTCGATTGTTAAGCTAAATAACATGGTTGAGAGTGCCAAAAGAGCGGTTGAAAATGGTGTTGATGAGCAAACTTTAGCTGATTTATATGATCAAGGGTTAGTTTTACTTGATAATCAGATTGACAGCCAAGTTGAAAATTTAACAATTATCAAAGCAGAAGATGAAGATGACTTAGCCAACGAAGTGATCGCAAGGCGTGGTGGTGTTGGTCAACTATCCAATGATGAGATTGAGACCTATTTTGACTTTAAGAAGTACGGACATGATCTGATTTTGGGTGGTGGTTTCACGAAGCTACCTCATGGCGATTATGTAGAGTTGTAGTGTTAGTTGCAGAATTTAAAGCGATTTATAATGCTTATCTCTATGATCTTAATGTCACTGATATTAAGTGGACGTATCTCAAAACTACCCTTGAATTGCGCTATTTTGATGCGAATGGCTTAATTCAAATCAGGTGGCGCATAAAGAATGGTTTTGTGTTGGAAGATACAAAAAAAGTGATTGTTTATTAGGAAATTAAAAAAGCCACTACTTGTGTGATGGTAGTGACAAGTTAGGTAGGAAAATAATACTAAAAAAATTATATTTTAGTATAGGAGATTTTCAGAGAGTAATTGGGCTACCTAGCCTGTGTATATTATAACTCTACTAAGAAATTAATTGACTACAAAGCCTAGGCTTTGTAGGTACATAACAAATAAAAAAACAAGGAGACATCAATGAAACTAGCAGTACCATTTAAAGCCGTTAAAGATAATATTTTATTAACCCACGACAATGAAGCCTGGGCATATTTCAATATTGAAGCACTAAGTATTTCAGATAATGATGAGGCCGGCATTTCCAAACGACAAACACAATTGAGTCTGTTATTTGATCGGCTCGCTGATTTTGAAGATTTTGAATTGCGTCTTTATAATCGTGATTTGGATTTGGTTAATCGTTATAAAGAATTACAACCCTCTTTAGCAACAGATATGGGTGAGACACCCGTTCAAATGATTGTAGATGAAATTAGTGCCATTACCGCTACTGGTGTGTCACAGACAATTGAGCGATTTGTTTTGGGTATCAAATTACATAATCAAAATTCTGGTAAAGTGATTAAACAAGCCACTAATGCTATGAATAACTTTGTAGATGAGCTGGCTGGGTGGTTTAATTATGAAAAGCCATTTGATGAAAAACTGTTTGATGACTTTAGACCTAGTGAAAAACAAGCTTATGAAAAAGTTGGCTATTTGGATCATACAAGACGTTTAACGACTGATGAATTAGTTCATTTAATGCGTAATAATTTTATCCAGGGACAGCTCCATGATTTTAGAAAAGTCGGACAAGAACGTGATATTTTCAAATTAAGTGATACTGTGATTGATGACGGGGCAGTGAGTGGCTACGTTAAATTGGTTAATGATGACAATGTGCGCTATGTTGCCAAATTAGTGTTATCGACAACGCCAGAAAATATCACTGGTTTTCATTTATTTCGTTTGGTACAAAATATGAATTATCCAATCGACATCAATTTGAAAGCCCATTATTATAAGTCAGAGGGTATCTATGGCTTAGCAACTCGTGCTGGTCAATCGTTAAAGACTGCAAATAATAATGTGAAAGAGCGTTATCAAGCGGAGGGATTTTCTTCTAGTAAAGATGATAAAACGATTGAAATTGCCGAAGTGCTAAATGATCATATTTCAGAAAATAAAAATTTCTTTTCCACCTTAGTCACGTTTACGGTATCAGCGGAAGATATTGAAACCCTACATGATCGTGTTGCTAATTTAATAGAATCATTTAGGAGTATTGACGTGAATATTGTGAAGCCAATCGGTGAACAAAAACGTCTTTTCTATTATGATTTAATGGGTTCTGATGTGTCCCAAAACCGCTATTGGGTGCAATTATTGACCAGTGAGGGTATTGGTGAGCTGTTGTTTGCCGTCAATCAACAAGTTGGTAGTAACATTGGCTTTTATATTGGACGTGGTGCGCCAAAAACAGTTGCCAATAGTACCCAGGACGCATTAGACAGTTCAAAGCGTTTGGTCTTTTTTAATCCGTTGATTACCAACGAAATTTTAGACGGATCGACTAGCACAACCAGCCCTAATATTATGATTACGGGTAAAACAGGTAGAGGAAAGTCTTACCTCACTAAAATTATTTTGAAAATTATTCAACTTTCAAATGCCAAAGCAATCTACTTTGATCCTAAGCAGGAAATGCGTAAATGGTATTCAGCGGTATTAAATGATCAGACCTTTAAAGAAGACTATCCAGATGAATATACATTATTGAATAATGTGCGTTTTGTGACACTTGATGTTTCTGATAAAACAAACTATGGTGTTTTAGATCCTTTCATTGTGATTGATGTGAGTGGTACAGCAGGACAAACGCAATCTAACCA
The DNA here is from genome assembly GCF_014634805.1 of Leuconostoc falkenbergense. GTDB lineage: Bacteria > Bacillota > Bacilli > Lactobacillales > Lactobacillaceae > Leuconostoc > Leuconostoc falkenbergense. The sequence goes on along the minus strand of NZ_BMBS01000008.1, from coordinate 3,067 downwards.
GGAAAATTTGAAAGCAACTGTGACAGAAATTTTTAAACAAATTTACCGTGATTATGGTTCCTTAATTCGTGAAACAGAATTAGATCTAGCCATTGATAAAATTATTCAAAAGCGACAAGCTGGTGAAACGGTTGGTATGTTAGATGTCATTGAAGAATTAGCCCAGAATGAAGATGATGATGTGAAACATTTAGCCAAGTTTTTATCAGGTAAAGTTACTCGTAGCTCATTATCTCTAGTATTTTCACATGGTGAAAGTGAGGGCTTGAAGTTAAAAAATCGGATTACTATTCTTGAAACAGCAGGATTGACACTGCCACAACATGACAAATCGACACATGATTACACCGAATTTGAGGTGGCAAGCATGATTGTAATGACGGTGTTAGGGGTCTTTAGTCGGACGTTTGCAACACGGGATTATGATGAAAAAACGGTTGAAATATTTGATGAAGCATGGACGTTTACAACGTCTGATATTGGTAGTCGTATTTTTAATGAAATGGCACGTATTGGACGTTCTGCCAATAACTTGTTAATTCCAGTGACACAATCAGTTCATGATGTTAAAAGTGATAATTTTGGCGTTTTATTTGCCTTTGATGAGGATAAGGAACAGCCAGATATTTTACAACATGTTGGTTTGCCAGTTAATGATGACAACATCAAAGAATTAGGCAATATGGTCATGGGACAGTGTTTCATGAAAGATATTTATGGACGAGTTGAAAAGATAACGGTTGATGAGCCATTGGTTGCTATGCAACGTGCCTATCAGACAGTTAAAGCTGGTGACACGGCACAAGCTGAAAAAGCTTATCGCTAGTTGACAAAATCTTTTTATAAACATATACTATATATACGGTATATTCCATATATCCCGTAAGGAGGTATCAAAATGATGAAAGTTAAAGCGCGAGAAGTTGGACATTCGACTGTTGTGTCTGTTCCTAAAAGCTTTGGAATTGAAACTGGTAAAGAATATACAGTTGCCATTGATAATTTAGGGACAATCACATTTGAACCAATTGATGTTAATCCATTTGCGCAAATGGCAACTGGTGAATTATATCAAGAGAATAAAGATATTTTGGTAGATGACTATGCAAAGGGATTAGAAAATGTTGAGTATTAAACAGGGGTCTATTGCGTTTATAGACGCTGAACCACATGCGGGTAAAGAGTATGGGGGACATGACACGACAACAGGTAATATTAGGCGTCCTGTGATTGTGATTAGTGGGAATGACTTTAACCGTGTTTCTGGTAGTTTTGTGATGGTTTTCCCGATAACTTCACAGGATAAAAGCAGAAATCCACTGGCTTTTCCAATTCTGACAAATGTGCAAGAAGGTGGAATAAAGGGCTATATCATGGCAACTCAGATTTTGGGTTATGATTTTGAAGCTCGTCATGGGGAAGTTGTCGGTGAGCTCGATCCAGGAACAACTAGAAAGTTAGCAAAAATTGCGCAAGCGATGTTTAAATGATTTACTTTAAAAAGTAGCGTGTATGTTAAAAGAGAACAGTCGATAGTTAAGTTAAGTGGTGGCTATTCTTTCAACAGAAAAGAGGTGGTGCTTATGGTGTAAAACCTATAAACACGAACTCTAGGAAAGGAAAAGCCTGGTGTCTGTTTCAGACGCTTTACAGCTCATGTTTATGTTTGGCACTTTTATAGTTGCCTTACTAGCATTGGTTGTTGAGTTGATTAAAAGTCAACAAAAAAAGTAACCACTTCAACTTTTGACCGAGTTGCGGTTACTTAAAAAATAAATAATCGGAATAGTCACTGCTTAGCAGGCTATTGATGTTAAAGGGAGTAGTTCGAGCTACTTCCTTTTTCTATATCCAATTATAACATGATGATTGAAATGATGAAAGGAAAACACATGCAAATCAAATTTTGTCGGAAGCTGATTATTTTGGCTTCTTTTTTGTTTGTTTTAGGCTTTGCACAAACGCAAGTGTCCGCAGATGATAGCAGTAGTTCAAGTAGCACGTTAGTTAATCAAGATACGCTTAATGCCATTGATGACGCTACTAAACAGGCAGATAAAGCTGTTGGCGAAGTCGTTAAGGACGCAGAGAAAAAGTCGGGTGATACAAATACCACAGATACCTCATTTAAAGCCAGTGACGCACAAGACATCAATAAGTTGAATGACTCACTATTTTCATGGCAACCCTATTCAGAAAAAATTGGTGTCACAGACTTAGCCAATAATACGGGTATGGGCTTAGCTAAGTTCTTTTGGTATTTGAATACCTTGATTTATCAAATCAATGATGAGTTATTGAGTGCCTTATCAAATGACGGTAATTTATCAAAAGCCTTTACACAAGCCCAGAATGCTGTTTCAGGTAAAGTAAAATCTATTTTTGATCAAGGTAAGTTGTTGTTTGGTGGATTAGCTATTATTGTCTTAGCAATTACGGGGTTCATGCACTTTGCTAGTGGGCGTACGTCATCAGCGGTTCGAATGGTGGTTAATTTTGTTGGTATTTTATTAGTCGCTACGCTTTGGTATGGCAATGGTAATGAGTTATTTAATCAAATTAATAGTGCTAGTGACGCAGGACAAGCGCAAATGTTAAAGGTCATTGGCAATAGTAATGATAATGTTAAACCAGGTGACACGTTAAGAGTGGGTTATTTTGAGCGATCAATTGAACGCCCTTATTTCTTGATGAATTATGGCAAAGCAACTGCGAATGATGTTATAAAAAAATTAAATCAAAATCCTTATCAGTTTATTTCTACTAACACTAATCGTAATGAAGATAAGGTTCAGTCTACGGTTACACAAATAAAAAGTAAAGTTCCGGCATTGAGTAAGAGTAATTCATTTAACAAGGCAGGTATGAGTCTAGTTGCAATCGTGGTATCAATTGTTAATGCTATTCCTTATGATGCAGTGTGCTCATAAGTCAATAATTCGGACTATTTTTTATCTAGGGCTGAACTGATTAGGCTACTTTTATTTTTGGATTGGCAAGACTGATTCTTTCGTTGTTGAACCAATGAATATACTTGGACACATCTAAAATTAGATGTGCAATCGAT
>NZ_BMBS01000007.1 GCF_014634805.1 Leuconostoc falkenbergense | reverse complement strand
TCGCGTCCGGCTTCAACCAAACGTTTCACCATGTGTGAGCCAATATATCCTGCACCACCAAGTACTAATACTGCCATTTTGATTTATTCCCCTACTTCGATTTGCTTAATAAACTTTTCCAGACCATCTTGCCCAGATTGATCATTTTTGAAGACGCCTGCATCCTCAAGTACCCGACTGAAAATCTGTCCCACACTTTGTTGCACGATATGGGTCACATTATTCGCGTTAATCACTTCAGATTGCTTCAAAGTATCTGCCCATGCTTGATGTTTCTCTGCAATGTTATTATCATTGCCTAATAAATATTGCGTAACTTCAGCTAATTCTGCTTTCAAACGTGGCGGTAAAATCGCTAACCCCATCACCTCAATCAAACCAATATTTTCTTTTTTAATATGTTGGACGTCTGGATGTGGATGAAAAATACCGTCTGGAAAAGTGTCAGATGTGTTATTATCACGTAATACAAGATCCACTTCATAGTGGCCACTTCGAAATCTAACAATTGGCGTTACCGTGTGGTGCCGTTCACCATCATCACCATACGCACGAATTGAAAGAGGGGCATCATCATAATTTTGCCAAGCCATCATAATTTTATCAGCGGCATTTAGTAACTTTTCACGATCATCGTCGATTAAGCGTATGGTTGTCATTGGCCAATTTAAAATACCCGCTTCATGTAAATCACAACCTGCAATAGTAATTTTTTCTTTCATAACTGCTTTTGCCATTGGTAGTTCATAACGACCAGCTTGAAAATGGTCATGTGATAAAATTGAGCCACCGACAATTGGTAAATCCGCATTCGATCCAATGAAATAATCTGGAAATTTAGACACAAACTCTAATAATCGTGATAAATTTTCGCGATCAACATGCATCGGGCGAAGATGTTCAGAGAGCACAATAGCATGTTCATTGAAATAAGCATAAGGCGAATACTGAAAATACCATTTTTCGTGTCCCAATGTTATCGGAATAACCCGATGATTGGTGCGCGCTGCATAATCAAGACGTCCCCAATATCCTTCATTTTCTTTTGCCAATTGTGATACGGGATATTGTGATTGTTGTTGGTTTTTATTTTTCAAAGCAGCCGCAATCGCTTTAGGATCCTTTTCTGGCTTGGATAAGTTAATGGTAATTTGCAGTGTACCATATTGTGTGTCTACCGGATAAGAAATATTTTGACTGATTTCACGTGTTTTAATGTAATTACTGCGTTGGGATAAATCAAAGAAATAATCAGTTGCTTGTCGCGGAGATTGCTGATAGTGCTCCCAAAACATTTTGCGAACCTGTGATGGCCTTGGTACGATAAAGTTCATGAGTTGCGCACCTAGTATATCAGTGTTCATTTGACGCAACGCTAATGTCCCATTTTTTTCGGCAACAGCTGTCAGCTGATCTAGTAACGCTAGGGTCGTTACACTGTCATCATCTACCAAGCGAGGCGCCGTATTATGATTTGTTTCACCAACTAATCCCATAATTTGATTGACCAAATAAATTTCGTCATCAGTTGTATAATCAGATTCTGCAATGATTTTTTTTGCGAATGCTGTGAATAAATCAATTTCCGCCATTATGCTTCTCCCGCTACTTCACCTACCCAGTGTGCCCCATTGCCAATATTAGCGACATAAAATGATGGTGCATAGCCAACAACTAATTCATATTGGCGTCCCACTGTTTCTTCCAGCTGCGCAACAGCATCGCGATGAACTAATGCAATCGCACAGCCACCAAAACCTGCTCCAGTCATGCGCGCGCCAAGTACACCATCAACCTGTTGCGCTGTTTCGGCCAAAGTATCTAGTTCGATACCAGTAACTTCATAGTCATCTTTTAACGATTGGTGCGAAGCATTCATCAATTCACCAAATTCCTTAAGATCATCATTTTTTAGTGCCTTTACAGCCACCTTGGTGCGTTCATTTTCATAAACTGCATGCCGTGCACGCTTACGCAAGGTTTCGGAGGATAAATTATCAGCATATTTATCAAATGTATCACTATCGAGTTCACCTAAATATTGAATCGGTACATATTTTTGCAATTGATATACAGCTTCTTGTGTTTCACGAACACGCTCGTTGTACTTTGAGTCCGCTAATTCACGACGTTTATTCGTATTCATGATGACAACTACATAATCACCCAAATGAATAGGCACCATCTCATAAATCATCGTATTAGTGTCAAGGTAAATTGCCCGATCCTTTTCACCAAAACCAATTGCAAACTGATCCATAATGCCTGTGTTAACGCCAACAAAGTCGTTTTCTGCTCGTTGACCACTGGCAACCAATTGCAACCTTGGAATCTTAAGTTGGTACAATTTTTGAGCGACAACGCCAATCAATAATTCCAATGATGATGACGATGACAAACCTGAACCATTTGGAATATTACCTTCGATGACTAGTTCAAAACCATTTTCAAACTGATTACCATACCCTCTAAGAGCCTGTAATACACCTTTAACAAAGTTACCCCAAGATGCGTGAGGTAATTTGTCTTCATTATCAATATCAAAGGTGATCACACCTTGTTCTGGAAAATTAGTTGAATAAATTTTGACATCACGATCTGATCGCAATGCCGCTACGCCATAAGTTCCTAGCGTAATTGATGCTGGAAAGACATGACCGCCATTGTAATCAGTATGTTCACCGATTAAATTGATGCGACCCGGTGAAAAAAATTTATCACTTGGCAAATGGTGAAATTGACTTTCAAAAACCTGCGTTAATTTTGTGTAAGTATCAGACATTTCAATCTACCTTTCTTACTTTAATTCGTTTTCTTGGACTTTAAAATATCTAACTGATGAGGTAAAATCTGCTTGCTCAATCGGCGCATTATATAAACCAATTGACATCAACTCATCCCCAGAAAAACTTTCTTGTGTGGTTTGATCAACATAGAGCGCCTCGGGCAGCAAGTGGCTCAAATTTGTAATGTTAAACGCTGGTTGCGCCGTTGATAACACACGATAATTAAACAAAAGCGCCTCTGTTTTATCTTCATTCACAAATTCCCAAGCAGTTTCGTTGCCCTCAAACGGACTTTTAATGCGATAAAAATCACCATATTGAATCAACTGCCGTTGTTGCTTATAAAATGAAATTTGATCTTTAATCTCACTTTTTTCTTCATTAGCTAACTTAGCTAAGTTTAATTCATATCCGAACACACCCGCAGTCGCAACATCGCCACGCACTTTCAAACTCGTCTTGCGACCAGTTTGATGATTAGGAGATGCCGAAACGTGAGCGGTCATGCTTGAAACTGGATAACTCAATGTTGTACCATATTGAATTTTCAAACGCTCAATAGGGTCTGTATTATCAGATGTCCATGACTGTGGGAAATAATACAGCATACCGGCATCAAAACGACCGCCACCACCTGAGCAACCTTCAAACAAAATTTGAGGATATCGGCTGGTCAAACGATTAGCCAAATCATATACACCTAACATATAGCGATGTGCTACTTCACCTTGACGATCAGCTGGCAAAGCAGTCGAATAAACTTCCGTCAGATGACGATTCATATCCCATTTAATGTAATCAATTGGCACATTGTCCAAAATAGCCACCATTTGATCAAAAATATTGTCCACGACTTCTGGTCTTGAAAAATCCAGTACATATTGATCTCGACTGGGTGTCATGACACGCTCTGGAATATGTAGTACGTATTCTGGATGGGCGCGATACAGGTCAGAATTTTTAGAAATCATTTCTGGTTCAAACCACAGTCCGAACTTCATTCCTTTGTCATGCACTTTTTGTGACAAACCATTTAATCCACCACCATCTTTTAATTTGGCTGTGTACTCAAACCAATCACCTAGTGAACTATCATCGTCATCACGATGACCAAACCAACCGTCATCTAAGACAAACATTTCAACACCTAGTGGCGCAGCCTCATCTAAAATTTCTTCAATTTTTTCGGCATTGAAATCAAAATAAGTTGCTTCCCAGTTGTTGATAACAATGGGACGTTGTGCGTACTGGTATTGTCCGCGAGCCACACGTTCCCGCAAAAGGTGATGATAAGCTTGTGACATACCATTAAGGCCCTCATCCGAGTACACCATCAGCGTCTCTGGTGTTTGAAAACTATCTTCTGGTGTGAGTTCCCAAGAAAAGCCTTCTTCATTAATACCAGCTAAAATGCGCAACTGATCAACATAATCTTTTTCTACGGTAAATTGATGATTGCCAGAGTAAACTAACTGAATGCCGATCGCCTCGCCTTGATTTTCTGTCGTGGTCGGTGCAACCAAAGCAATAAATGGGTTCATGTGGTGTGAACTGGTACCACGATGACTTGCAAACGTCGTTAACCCTTGACGCAATGCTTGCCTTTCAATGCTTCGCTCACGAACATGAGCACCCGGCAAAGAGATAACTTCCAAATCATTGGCAGGTAAATCCAATTGGAGCGACGCGATTTTTTCAATTTTCACATTTTCGCTAGATAAGTTTTTGAGGTTGCTCCAGCGTGTTACAACTGGCCTGTCCGCATAAATTGTGTAGTATAAAGTAAGTTCGACATTTAAAGTAACATCTTCCAACACAATTGCTAAAGTTTGCGCCTCGTCATCAGATAATACGTAAGCATGTGGTAAATCGCTTAAATTTGTTTTACCTTTTTCAATTGCGTACGATTTAAAGCGAAAATCAGTAGCTTCGGCACCATCTACGCCCCGTAATTTGATAGCAGCTTGTCTAAAATCGCCTGTATCATAACCACTATACTCTTGTAACAACGTATCTTTTGAAAAACGACGGTCTGGTTGATGAGGTTCTCCAGCTAAGTTAGGTGAAAAACCGCGATCTAATCGTTGATAAAGACGAGAACCATGATAGCCTGATACCTTTTTGCCAAAGTACAAGTGGCTCAATACCCCACCATCTTCGATTTGAATCAAGTAAGACACCTGCTGATTTGATAGATGAAAAACTTGTTGTTGTTCATCAAAAAAAATGTTTGCATTAGACATTTGCTTCCTCCAAGAAAATATTTACTAAATTACAAACATAGTTTACCACCTATTTACTAAAATGTAAACGGTTACTTATTTTTTTGAACGTTTCTCGATAATGTAGTTGACTGGGAATTGTTGCCCAAATTGGCCAAGTTCTCTCTCCTCTAGCCAGTTCACAGGCTTGACTTATAGCAGTTTTGCCGATTGCGCTGGGATGTAATTCAACCGTAGTCAGCGCTGGCACCAGATATGAAGCTAACTCCAAATTATCAAAGCTCACCACATCAATGTCTTTCCCGGGCTCAATGCCTTGTAGCTTCAATGCATTAATAGCGCCTAATGCAATTGGATCTGACGCCACCAACAAAGCATCCAATTGAGGCTCCTCTTCCAATAATTTTGTTGCACCCAAGCTGCCAGTTTCTGCATGCCATGTTCCAGTATGAAAATGAGGGGTAATACCATGATTCTTGGACCATTCCTCATATATCTCACTACGTACGTCTTCCAGATTAGTTGTTGTAGTACCGTCAAGAGCTGTCAAATCATTGATGCCACCGATGAAGCCAATTTTTTGTCGACCCGCTTCATATAACTCGTTCAAAATTCTAACTGTCATTAACCGCAATTCAGGATTAACCGCATCAATATCATTGTAGTGGTCTTTTGCATCAACTAAAACGATACTGCTATTGATTTGTTTTAGTTGATTCACTGCGCTGGGGGTCATATCCCCAAGTACAATAATGGCATCGTAATGGGCGAATTCAGCCAATTTCAATCCTTGATTGATACGGATAACTTCATCAACCACAATACCACGCTCATGAGCACCTTGGACAATACTCAAATAAATTTGGCGCCAATAGGAATCATTTGCTTCGCGTGTTTCAGAAAAGACCGTCAAAACTGCAATATGAAGTGTTTGAGCAGTCACTTCTTTTTTCGGTTTCTTAACATAATTAAGACGCTGTGCTGTATCAATAACCTTGCGTCGTGTTTCGTCTGATACAGATAACGTCATATCTTGATTTAAGACACGTGATACCGTACTTGCCGAAACATCTGTTGCTGCCGCGATGTCTTTTATTGTAACCATATATTCTTCCTCAACTCGTCAATGTTGTGATATCAGTCTTTATCACAGTAAAGGTTCTTTTATTATTTTACAACAAATTGCGATAAAATACTTTTTACTAAATATTTAGTAAAAAGTATTTCTTTTTCTTTTGAAAGCGCTTACTATTAACTGTGTTAGCTGATATCGAAAAGGAGAATACAATTATGAAGTCTAACAAGCAATCGATGACCTCTCGCGTTTCCTATGCGTTTGGTGCATTCGGTAACGATATGTTTTTCGCTACATTGTCAACTTATTTCATTATGTTTGTGACAACACACTTGTTTAATAGTGGTAACGCTGCACAGAATGACAAAATGATTAGTTACATCACGTTGATTATCTTCCTATTGCGTTTCGTTGAATTGGCAATTGATCCATTTATTGGTAACGCAATTGATAATACAAGCACTCGTTGGGGTAAATTCAAGCCTTGGGTGGTTGTTGGCGGTACTGTCGGTTCTATTGCCTTAATTATTTTGTTCACGAATATGGGCGGTTTGAACAAATCAAATCCACTGCTTTACTTAATCATCTTTGGTTTTATATACATCATTATGGATATTTTCTATTCATTCAAAGATATTGGATTTTGGTCAATGATTCCTGCGTTAACATTTGATTCTCGTGAACATGAAAAAACAGCCACATTTGCTCGAATCGGGTCAACTATCGGTGGTAATTTAGTTGGTGTAGTCGTCATGCCACTTGTTCTTTTCTTTTCTTTGAATTCAAATGGTGGCACGGGTGATACTCGTGGCTGGTTCTGGTTTGCTGTGATTGTTGCAACTATCGCTTGGTTAAGTGCCGTAGCTGTTGGTATCGGTACCAAAAAAGTCGATTCAGATCTTCGTAAAAATAAAGAAAAAACCACTTTCAAAAAAGTTATTCACATTTTAACTCATAACGATCAATTGATGTGGATTGCCCTCTCTTATGGGCTCTACACAACTGGGGTTACACTCGTCAACTCGCTGGAACTGTATTACTTTACTTTTATTTTGGGTAATTCATCTGCTTTCTCAATTTTTGCTAGTCTCAATATTGTAACTGGCTTGCTGTCTGTCTCACTATTCCCAAAGTTAGCTGATAAGCTTAACCGTCGTAATCTCTTCTTCTGGTGCATTTTGACAATGATCATCGCCTTGGTTTTGTTTGTATTTGCTGGTCAATCATTGCCAATGGTCTTAATCGCTGCTGTACTGTTCGCTATTCCACAGCCCCTAGTCTTCTTGGTTGTCTTGATGACCATTTCCGATTCTGTTGAATATGGTCAGCTTAAGTTAGGCCACCGTGATGAATCACTAACATTGTCAGTTCGACCATTGCTAGACAAGCTAGCTGGTGCCATTTCAAACGGTGTCGTAGGCTTAACAGCTGTTGCTGCTGGTATGACAACTGGTGCCACTGCTGCTTCTGTTAGCGCTTCAGGTCAAGTTACTTTTAAACTCATTATGTTTGGTTTGCCAATTGTTATTATTTTAATTGGTACGTATGTATTCTATCTCAAGGTCACATTAACAGAAAAGAAGCACGCTGAAATTGTTGATCAATTGGAACGCACTTGGGGTAAGCAATTAGCTGATGATTCTGAAAACCCTGTCACGACATCAACAAAAATTGAAGCTGGTGCGCATGACTACAACGCACCAATCGCCGGTGAGCTTGTTGATTTAGCATCAGTAAATGATCCTATATTTGCCAATGGCGCGCTTGGTCAAGGATTTGCTATTAAGCCTTCTGATGGTCGCGTATACGCACCATTTGATGGTACCGTTAGAATTGCCTTTTCTACTCGACACGCTGTTGGACTTGTCTCTGATACTGGTGTCGTAACATTAATCCACATTGGTATTGGGACGGTAGCTATGCAAGGTACTGGCTTCGTGACTTACTTTGAACGTGGTCAACACGTCAAGCGTGGTGATTTACTCATTGAGTTCTGGGATAAAGCTATTAAAGATGCTGGATATGATGATACAGTTATTGTTACCATCACTAATTCTAGTGCCGATGACACATTGACATTAAAGAAACCACTCGGAAGCTTAGTCGATAAAGACGATGTCATTTTGACGCTTGAAAATAATGGCTAAAATACCGATCATATTATAATACGTAACAAAAGGCCTAAAGTCATATACTTTAGGCCTTTTGCATCTTTAAAATTATATTTGATTGAGATGTGACTCAATCCATTGCCACACTTCATCTTTACCATATTTCGTTTCCGATGAGAAAAATTGAAAATCACTGTCTTCTTCGTCAAAACCAAGTGTGCGCTTGATATTTGATTCATATTTATTAAAACGACTGCGTGATATTTTGTCTGATTTGGTCGCAACAACCAAGATTGGAATATTGTAATAATGCAACCATTCGTACATAGATATGTCATCATCACTAGGATCATGGCGGGCGTCAACTAAGCTGATTACACCGCGTAATTGCTTGCGTGATGTGATGTACTCTTCAATCATGTGACCGAACGCTTCGCGTTGCTTCTTTGATACTTTCGCGTAACCATAACCAGGCACGTCAACGAAATATAATTGGTCTTCCACATTATAGAAGTTCAACGTTTGCGTCTTCCCCGGTTGTGATGATGTTCTGGCAAAGTTTTTGCGGTTAATCAATGTGTTGGTCAATGACGATTTACCGACATTTGAGCGACCAACAAGGGCAATTTCAGGTTTACCATCAGTTGGATATTGGGTGGCTGAGACGGCGCTCATCACCATTTCAACATTATGCACGTCCATCAGTTAAGCCTCCCTTTTAAGTTGTAGCTCTGGTTGCTCACCTTTTTCAACACTTGCTTCGGTGATAATGACTTTCGCCACATCATCACGACTTGGGATATCATACATGACATCCTTCATGACGTTTTCAATGATTGAGCGTAGGCCACGCGCGCCAGTATGGCGTTTGATGGCTAGTTTGGCCATTGCTTCTAATGCATCTGGTTGGAACTCAAGTTCAACATCATCTAAGCCCAAAAGTGTTGTGTATTGCTTAATGAGCGCGTTTTTAGGTTCTGTCAAAATGCGTGCCAAGTCAGCCACTTTTAATTCATCTAACACGGTCACAATTGGCAAACGACCAATAAATTCTGGAATTAAGCCAAACTTGGTCATATCCTCTGGTTGCACATGGCGAAGAATATTTTCGTCATTGAGGGCAACTGCGTTTTCATTAGCGTCTGAACCGAAGCCGATGACTCGTTCACCCAAACGTTCCTTGATAATCGTGTCGATACCTGCGAAAGCACCACCAACGATAAACAAAATGTTGGTCGTGTCAACCTGAATTAACTCTTGTTGCGGATGCTTACGACCACCTTGGGGTGGCACGCTGGCAATGGTTCCTTCTAGCATTTTAAGCAACGCTTGTTGGACACCTTCACCAGAAACGTCACGCGTGATTGAAACATTCTCAGATTTCTTGGCAATTTTGTCAATTTCATCGACGTAAATGATGCCGTGTTCGGCTGCCTCGACATTGAAATCAGCTGCTTGCAACAACTTCAAAATAATGTTTTCAACGTCTTCACCAACATACCCTGCCTCAGTTAAAGTGGTGGCATCAGCAATGGCAAATGGCACATTCAAAATACGCGCCAAACTCTGCGCCAAATATGTTTTTCCTGAACCAGTTGGTCCGATTAAGGCAATGTTTGATTTTTGTAATTCAACGTCCGTGGTTGGTGCAACATTTTCATTGATACGCTTGTAATGATTATAAACGGCGACAGCCAACGTCTTCTTAGCGTCTTCTTGACCGATGACATAATCGTTTAGCTCAGCCACGATTTCATGTGGTGTTGGCAATGATAAGACTTGGGCCGCTTGCGAGGTGGTTAATTCTTCTTGAATAATGTTTTGCGCCAAAGCGACACATTCGTTACAAATATAGACACCATTTGGTCCCGCAACAATATTTTTAACTTCACTGGCAGATTTACCACAAAAACTGCAATGTACTTCTTCTTCAAAATTTGGTGTATTCGCCATTATTTTCCCTTTTTGATTGATCTTTTAATATCAATAATATTTTAGTTAAACAGTATGATACTATTATACTATTTTATAGTCTTCTTACAAACCATACTAACTTTAATTCTACTAAAATAAAAAAGCACCTCAACCTGAAGTGCTCTTAAAATCAAACTCATTTATACTGCTTTAGCAGAGTCAGTCACTTTCTTAATGACTTCACGCATCGCAATGTCATGCTTCAACAATGAATCTGACAAAGTTGCACGTACTTGTGCAGCGTCCATGTTGTATTGTGAAGCCAAGTTGTTGATTTCTTCAGTAACTTGTTCTTCTGATGGTTCAATACCTTCTGCTTTAACAATTGCTTCAAGTACAAGGCTAGTCTTAACGCGAGTTGCTGCGCCGTCTTCGAATTGCTTGTGCAAATCATCTTCAGTTTGACCTGAAATTTGGAAGAACATTTCACGAGAAATGCCTTGTTGTTGCAATTGTCCCAAATATTGATCGATTTGACGATGAACATCTTCATCAATCATAGCATCTGGAATCTTGTCACCGTCGATTGAAGCATTGTCAACTGCCTTAGTGATGACTGCGTCTTCAAATGCTTCTTTAGCACTTTCAGCTTTAGTTTCAGCTAACTTCTTAGCAGTCTTTTCTTTCAATTCTGCCAATGTTTCAACTTCTTCATCGACATCCTTGGCAAATTCGTCGTCCAATTCAGGCAATTCCTTGCGCTTCAATTCATGAATCTTAACTTCAAACAAGGCTTCCTTGCCAGCCAAATCAGCAGCTTGATAGTCTTCAGGGAACGTAACATTAACGTTCACATCTTCACCTGCTGTGTGACCTACCAATTGTTCTTCAAAGCCAGGAATGAATTGACCTGAGCCCAATGCCAATGAAAAGTCGTTGGCTTGACCGCCATCAAAATGTTCGCCATCAACAGAACCATCAAAGTCAATAACAACAGTATCGCCGTTTTCTGCCTTAACTGATTCTTCTTGCAAAACAAGTTCTGCTTGTCCTTCTTGCAAACGCTTGATTTCGGCATCAACGTCAGCGTCAGTCACTTCTTCATCTTGAGCAGCAACTTCAAGGTTCAAATAGTCACCCAACTTCACTTCAGGTGCAGTTGTAATTTCAGCTTTCAAAGTCCAAGCTTCACCCTTGTTCATTGAGACTGGTTCGATATTTGGACGACCAACTGGTGTCACACCAGCTTCGTCAACAGCTGCTTCATAAGCGGCTGGCAAAACAATATCCATTGCTTCTTGATACAAAGCTTCTTCACCAAACTTTTGGAAAAAGAGTTGCTTTGTCACTTTTCCTTTACGGAATCCAGGGATTGAAACCTGATTTTTATTACGTTGGAAAGCTTTATCCAAACCTTCTTCAACTGTTGCGCGTGAGATTTCAAATTCTAATGTGCCTTGGTTTTTTTCATCCGCGGCTGGTGTCCACTTAGACATGTTATTTCCTCCGAGTTTTCAATACTATCTAATTTTAGACTAAATTTACGAATATCACAACTATTTTGTCGTGAATAAGCATCTAAATTTTACCATTTAAGGTTACATTGCTTTTTTTAACGATAATACAGCATACAATCCAGCTGCAAATAGCATGGTTAGCCAAGTTGAACCAACTGTGTCTGTGACCAGTGTTACTTGTTGCAAACCAAAATACACGGCAATACTAATCACCCAAGTGATGTAGGCCCGAACATTGAAACCAGCTTGATACCAGTATTTCCCATCTATTTTGCTAAATTGATGGGTGTCATAATTTTTACTACGGACACAGAAAAAATCAACCAGTAGAATAGCAATTTCAGGTCCTAAAATCATCCCCACCATATCTAAAAACCAAATAAACGTGTTGATAAACCCACCAAAAATAAATGGAATAAAGCTCATCAACGTGGCAATGATGGTAACAATCCAGAGCGATGGTGTCAGCTTAATTTTTGGCAAAATATTATTGAACGCTGACCCCGCTGCCATTAAATTAACCGCATTTGCTGTGGTTGACGTCAGCATAATCACAATCAATGCTAAGACACCCAGTCCCAACTTTGACGCAACAGTTGAGGGATCAGAACTATCTGGATTAAACGCATTTGTACTGACAGCAGCGGCAATCGTAGTTAATGAGCCAACAATGGCAAACCAATACAGACCAAGCGTTGCACCAATAAATGGCGCCTTGGTTGCAGATGATTTATTTTTTGAAAAACGCGTAAAGTCCGCTGCCGCCGTCACCCATGCCAAATTAAAAGCCGCAAAAACGTCAATAGCAGTTCCAAATGATAGATGTGCTGCAGTTGGTGCATGCCAAGCTAAAATTTGTTGTAATGATACTTCTCGCAAGACCACGATAGTCTCCCAAATGACCAAGGCAATCACCAAAATGATACCAATTCGTTCAATTAATCGAATGGATTTTTGACCGAGAGAAATTGAAATCAAATGTAAAATTCCCATAATCGCAACACCAACGACCATACCTTTGATACCACCGGGCTTAAAATTGGTCGAACCAAAAATATCAGCCAATAAGTAACTAACAGATATTGCTGCAATATAGGTATTAACCGCAGCCCAGCCCATAAATTGCACCACGTTAATCAACGATGGTCCGATTGAACCGCGAACTCCAAATGCTGGTCGCATCAAGTTCATTGTTGAGGCGCGCACCTTGTAGCCCATATAACCAACTAATGCCAAAAATACATAAGCGAGTGGCCCACTAATTAAAATGACACCCAAAGCACCACTCAAACCAAGCGCCGCAATAACACCGCCAATATACCAAGTACCATTGTTTGCATTCGCACCAATCCATGTTGCCAATTGATCCCAGAAACCCATCTGCGCGATATGCCGGTCATTATCGACTTTTATCCCCTGACTCTCCATATTTGCCTCCGTTTTAATGATAATACAATTAGAATTATCATAACAAAAAACGCCCGCCAAGGCAAACGTTCGTTCGGGTATTTTAGTCTAATATTTGCAACATAATCCATTCAATTATTGCGTTAACAAAAAACCTCAAAAACATATTGTTTAATATGTTTTTGAGATTTCTAGTGATTTAAAAATTCAGAATCAGTTAGCGCTATTTTTTATTTCTAACTTTCACCGGTTGCGTCACACGCAACACCTTAGTGAACGAGAATCCAATAATTACAATACCAGCTACAATTACTAATGCCATAATGTTTCTCCTTTGATTTGTTTGATTATTGCTATCATACAGACCAAAGATTAAACCAACATTTAATCCAAATTAGTAATTTCAGCGATTGCTTGTGCATAGATTGAGATTGAGCGATACAAGTCATCTAACAAAGCAAATTCATTAACTTGGTGCATAGTGTCTGGTGAATCTGGGAATAATGCCCCAAAGGCAACACCACGCTTCATCAAACGACCATAAGTACCACCACCAATGACTTGATCATGTGCTGGCAAACCAGTTTGTTCGTGATAAACACGCAACAATGTTTCCACAATAGGATCGCTTGGTGCAACGTAATGTGGCACTTGCGCGTGTCCGCCAATGGTTGGCTTGACATCCCAACCATTCAATTGTGAGGCCAAACCAGCTTCAATTTCTTCCGGTGTAATGCCTTTTGGATAACGGAAGTTGAAGTTAATAAAGGCTTTGCCGCCGTCAACAAACTTTTGAATACCAACGTTCATTGACAAAGGTCCCATGACTTGATCTGTGTAGTTAACACCAAACTTTTTACCAATAGTATCATCATGTGCTGGTGTGCCAAGATAAGTCAAGAATGACTTAGCAGTACCACCGAAATCAAAGTCTTGCAAGAAGTTAGCTAGGTACGTACCAGCGTTCTCACCAGTTTCAGGCATTGCGCCGTGAACCTGTTTACCATTCAAAACAAAGTTGACAACTTCACCATCTGTTTCTGTTGAACCAGAAATCTGTGGATTATCCACCAAATATTCTTGGAATTCAGTGACAATTTTTTCTGCTTGTGCTGACTGCACAGTAGCACGAGCAATTCCAGGCACCATATTAGTCCGTAATCCAGATTCAAACGATACCAACTTAGCAGAACCACTGTTAGTAGCTTCACCGTCAATCAAAATTTGGACATTACCCTTTTCACCATTGATAATTGGATATTCAGCATCAGGTGAGAAGCCAAATGCTGGTTCAGGTTCCACTTCAAAATAACGTGTCATGCCTGTCCAGTCGTTTTCTTCATCGGTACCAAAAATCAATCGTACACGACGCTTCAAAGGTACTTTCAAATCAGACAAAATTTTGAAAGCGTAATAAGCAGCCATCCCCGGTCCCTTATCATCTGACGCCCCGCGGGCAATGATTTTATCTTCAGTCACAACAGGTTCAAATGGTGCTGTTTCCCAACCTTCGCCTGCTGGCATGACATCAACGTGGGCCAAGATAGCAACATATTCCTCAGCATCCTTTGGACCAATTTCAATATAACCAGCCAAGTTATCAAGGTTTTTAGTGGTAAAACCATCTCGTTCTGCAATCGACAGTACTTTAACTAATGCATCTTTGGGCCCAGGACCAAGTGGTGCATCTGCTGTGGCTTTTGAGTCATCACGTACAGATTCAACTGCTAGCATTGACTTCAAATCCTCAATAAACGCCTCTTTACGCGTTTCTGTTTCTTGTTTCCAATCAATTGTCATGTTTTTTTAACCTTTCTTGTATCTAATACTTTGATTATACGCTTTTGATGATTTTTTTCCTAATGACTTATCTTGCTCAATATCGTGATTGCTTTGGTACACTAGCTAACAATTTTTGACGCAAAACTGGATCAGCCACTGCGATAAATAAACCATGACGTCCCCTTTTTAGTAGGATGTTCAAAGCATTAAGCATGATTGATTGCTTATCCTCTAATGACAAATTTTTGCCACCAACGCTTCTAAATGCTGCCTTATCTTCATAATGACTTGGATCGATGATTAACTGATCTTTTTGATTATCATAACGAATACCAGGCCCAATAATCACGCCTGCATAATTCAAGTCAAAGCCCTGAATCGTATAAACAGACCCCACTTCATTAATCGTTTCAGGGCGTAATGCCCAAGGTGTGGCACCTGTATCAAGCTGATCCCAGGGTAATTTGAAATCGTCCAACGTAACATACCATTTGCCACGATTAACCGTGTAGGGATAATCGGTAGTTGCCAAGATTCTCGACATGCCGACACGCTGATTTTCTTGACAAATCGCCGCATATAACTGGTTAGCATCATTATAAATGCGCAAATCAAATGATAGAGATGTTGCCACATCAATTATTTTTTTGTGCTGGGTTAGCTGATCAATCCACTCAACGACTGACTGGCTTTGATCAACCATTCGATATTGCTCGCTTAATTGAACTGCCTCAGGTTTAAACGGTGCTAGAATAGTCTGCAACTGCTCGCGATGCCACATACTTTTTAACTTCAAAACCTGATGAGCATCAAAGACTAGAATAACCACACGCGCATGTTTCAGTATCTCAACCAGTTGATTTTCTTGCTGAAATTTATTGTACCGGTCTGGTGCTGTTAGTAAAAGATGGGCTTCATCAATTAAAACAACATCAGCTGTTTGATTGTGACGAGTCATTTGATTAATGAATGTCGTTGGTTTAAGAAATTGATTCTTTTTGAGGTCAGGCTGATAACTGGCTAATTCACGGTAACTTTTCCACATCTCAGCGTGATTAACAAGTAAAAAATTACACCATTGTGGCTTCGTGGCTTGTAGTTGTTTGAAAATTTCAAATAGCACAACGCTCTTACCAGCACCAGCGCCACCTTCTATCACAAAAGCACGTGTTTGCGACTGGGTTAAATTGTGATTGGCGAACGCTACTGCTTGGTGAATCACATCATTTTGTTCATCTGAAAATTGTTCACCGTCAGCCAATACGAAACTATTTTTAATCATAGCCATATTGTAACATCATGCGTCCTCAAAACAGAAAAAATATAAATGACATAATATAAATGCACCGTCATAAACGCTGATAACACAAGGATTTGGCGTGCAATATTTGTCCTTATCAGTTAGAATAAGTGTGAGGAAGTAAACATGAAAAAGCTGACAGAAGATATCCTTTACCAAGTTATCAAAAAAAGACCTGAACAATCTCATAAAGGCACTTATGGTCGCGTTTTAATTATTGGTGGTACGCAGCAATTTGGTGGTGCTGTTATCATGAATGCACTAGCGGCTGTCAATTCTGGGGCCGGCTTAGTTTCTGTTGCAACAGATCCCAGTAACTTCACTGCATTGCACGCTCATTTACCCGAAGCAATGGTGATTGATTTTAATGACGATTTAACTGATGATATTCAACATGCTGATGTCGTGTTAATTGGTTCTGGACTGGGAAATCGTCTTGATATCGTTGAAGCCACTTTTGACGCCATCATGGCACGCCAAATTTTGATTGTGGATGGTTCAGCATTAACTTTAGTTGCGGAAAATAAACTTTCTTGGCCACAATCGCAGCTTATTATTACACCACATCAAATGGAATGGCAACGATTAAGCGGTGTCACAATCAATGAACAGGCATTTGAGGCTTTCAATATGTTAGCACAGCAACGTATGAATGTTCAGCCAATCCTTGTTTTGAAACAACACCATACCCAAATTTATACGCTTAACCAAGTTTTCGAAATACCAAATGGTGGTCCTTATCAAGCTACCGGTGGTATGGGTGACACGCTGGCTGGTATGATAGCTGGCTTTACTGCGCAATTCATGTTGTGCTTTCCAGAGGCAATCATGGCAGCGGTTTATGCCCATTCCGCCATTGCTGATGAACTATCAAAAAATCAATATGTCACACTACCAACTAAAATCAGCGCAGCATTACCAGAATTTATGTCGCGTTATGCCAAATAATTTTAGAACCCAAAAATAACGGTTAATTCCACAGACGCTTTCAAGAAAAATGATTGAATATGTTAGAATGAAATTAACGATTTTTGGAGGAATTCATTTTGAAACTAATTTCATGGAACATTGACTCAATTAACGCCGCTGTTGAACATAAAAGTGCGCGTGGTGAAATGACTTGGTCAGTTCTTAATAATATTGCTGAAGCCACACCTGATGTGTTTGCTATTCAAGAAACCAAATTAAAAGCGACCGGGTTAACCAAAAAGCAGGCTAATGCCATTGCTGAACTATTCCCCGACTATCACGTTTTTGTCAACCCGAGTTTAGCACGTTCAGGCTATTCCGGTACCATGGTATTGTCCCGTCAAGAACCTCTATCAGTTGATTTTCCAAAAATAGATGCGCCCGGCGACATGGATATGGAGGGGCGTGTGATCACACTCGAATTCGCCAATTTTTATGTTTCAACTGTTTATACCCCTAATTCCGGCAGCGAACTAGCGCGCTTAGATGATCGTGGTTTATGGGATGATCAATACCGACACTATATCAGTTCATTAGACCAAAAGAAGCCAGTGATTTTCAGTGGTGACATGAACGTTGCCCATGAAGAAATTGACCTGAAAAATCCTAAAACTAATCGCCATTCAGCCGGATTTACCGATCAGGAACGGGAAAAGTTTACTGCATTATTGGGTGCCGGTTTCACAGATACGCTGAGAGCGCTCAACCCAAATGTCCCAAGTATCTACACTTGGTGGGCACAAATTAGCAAGACCAGCAAAATTAACAACTCGGGTTGGCGCATTGATTATTATCTCGTCAGCAACAGAATTGCTGATAAAGTCACCCAGTCAACTGTACTAGACACTGGTAAAAGACAAGATCACGCACCAATTCAATTGGAAATTGATTTACTTTAAAAACAACATGGTTTCTTCATGATTTAGTGCCAATATCGCCACATTATTAACATATAATTAAGTTATTGGTGGAGGTGTTAATATGGATAAGAGACCAAACGTGAGTCGTGTTGACGATATCTACATTCATGCTTACTATACTTACGATGCCGTCGTCACAAAAAAAACAGCAGAGCCGCTTCAGTTTCTAGATTTAGTCTCGCTGTTATTCTGGGATTATCGTTGGCAATCGGGTGTCATACACTCATCACAATTTTTTTCTAAGCTATCCAATCTGGGATAGCTTATTTATTTTTCACAAATGATTTTAGTGCTGAATCACCAAATTGCTGAGATTCATATATTAAAATATTTGCCGCAGCCACCGCATCATCTAAGGCGTTATGGTGATGTTCAAGCGTAATACCCAAGTTTTCCGCCACTGTATTCAATTTATGATTTTGAAAATTTGGAAATAGCTTGCGGCTCGTTTGAACTGTGTCCAATAGCATATAATGTGGTTCCGGTAGTCCGTAATAGTCTAACGTTCCCTTCAATACGCCGTTATCAAACGGTGCATTGTGCGCAACCACTAATTTATCTGCTGTAAATAGTGGTGCAATCGTTGGCCAAATATCAGGAAATTGTGGTGCTTTTGCCACATCAATTTGGTGAATACCATGAATTTTCGTATTATAGTGACTAAATGACGTTTCTGGTTTTATTAATGAGTAGAATTGGTCAACAATTTGATTATCTCTCACAACTGCTAATGCAATCGATACTGCTGAGTGCTTTTCATGATTGGCTGTTTCAAAATCCATTGCAACAAAATTCATATTTCTAACTCCAAAACCATTTTTTGCAACTGCGTCTGACGCCCATTTGGCAACGTCAAATTCACTTGCTTCCCTACCATTATAAAACCAAACTTCTCGTAAATGTGTCTAGCTGGCAAATTGTCTACTTGCACATCTAACCATACCTGCTGTAACCCATTTGCTTGTGCCCAATCCAGTAATGCTGTCATCAATGATTGTCCTAAACCAGCGCCTTGAAATTGAGATAAAATGGCCATACCTACTTCCCCATTTTCAATCGAGCCAATACCTACTGGCAAACGTAACGCCCCTTGTTCAGCCATCAGTAACAAAGTGATAACTGGCCCAACGTTTTCCTCCGGCACTACTTCGCCATCTCGCATACTAGCTATCAAAAACGTATCCGTTTCAGTCATCAATTGTTGAATGAGTGCCTGCCATTGTGCTGCGTTTTCTAACCCTGCCACTTCCAAACTAAATGCAATCGGTTGACTCATATCAAAGTTCATAATGCGTCCTCAAAATTAGCCAGTTGCCCAATACCATGAATGGTAATTTGACGTTGATCATCTTCATTGGTTCGTTGAAAGTTAAAATCAATACGATCGTTGGGTAAAATATCAACCATGTATTGTGGCCATTCAATCAAGGTAATACCGTCTGTCCCGATAAAATCTTCAAACCCTTGATTTTCAGCACCCATTGTTTCCAAAGTATAGGCATCAAAATGATAAATCGGTGTTTCACCGGCCATATACGTATTCATGATATTAAATGTCGGACTCTTAACACGACCAGTGACACCTAAAGCACGAGCGAATCCTTGTGTGAAAGTTGTTTTGCCAGCACCAAGGTCGCCATTTAAAGTTAATACCATACCGCGACGTACCAGTTGGGCTACTTTTTGAGCCAATTCTTGTGTTTGCTGTGAATTGTTTGTGAGAAATTCTTTCATTCTTTCATTATAGCACGAGATAATTGGTATAATGGTACTTAACAACTAAAAGGACCGCTATCATGTATCGAGATGATTCATTAACATTACACACAGACGCCTATCAAATTAATATGATTTATACCTATTGGCAGCAAGGTATTGATCAATCACCTGTTGTCTTTGAAGCGTACTTTAGAAAAATGCCGTTTGACAATGGTTACGTTATTTTTGCCGGTTTAGAGCGAATTGTGACTATTCTAAAGCAACTCACTTTCAGTCAGAGTGACATTAACTATCTTCGTAGCTTAGATTTATATGATGATGCTTTCCTAGATTATCTGCAAAATTGGCATTTCACAGCAACTTTGCGTTCAGCCTACGAAGGTGAAGTGATGTTTAACAACGAACCACTTTTCCAAGTTGAAGGGCCACTTGTCGACGCGCAGTTATTAGAGACGCTTTTGCTCAATGTGGTCAATTTTCAAACATTGATTGCCACCAAAGCCGCTCGTATTGCTACTGTCACTGATGGTCAACCCTTGCTGGAATTTGGCACACGACGTGCCCAAGAAATTGATGCTGCGCTGTGGGGCACACGTGCAGCCTACATTGGTGGATTTGACGCAACATCTAATGTTCGCGCTGGCAAATTATTCAATATTCCAATTTCTGGCACACATGCGCACGCTTTAGTGCAAGCCTATCAAAATGATTATGACGCGTTTAAAGCTTACGCATCAACTCATAAAGACGTCGTTTTCTTAGTAGACACTTTTGACACGCTCAAGTCCGGTGTCCCTAGCGCGATCAAAGTAGCACAAGAATTTGGCGACCAAATCAATTTTCAAGGTGTCAGAATTGATTCAGGTGACATGGCTTATTTGTCTAAAATCATTCGGAAAATGCTAGACGAAGCTGGTTTCACATCAGCTAAAATATATGCGTCCAATGACTTGGACGAAAATACAATCTTAAACTTGAAAATGCAAGGTGCCAAAATAGATGTTTGGGGTGTCGGCACCAAACTCATCACTGCTTTTGACCAACCAGCTTTAGGCGCTGTTTATAAAATGGTTAGCTTCAACGGCAAAAATACGATCAAAATTTCCAACAATGTTGAAAAAGTATCGACCCCTGGCAAAAAACAAGTGTGGCGTATCACAGATCGACAAGACGGTAAATCCGAAGGCGATTATCTCACTTTCTCAAATGAAGATCCGCGTCAGCAAACGGATTTACACATGTTTGATCCTAATCACCCTGTTATTTCAAAAGACGTCCATGATTTTAACGCTGAACCTATGCTTCATGATATTTTTGTTAACGGCAAATTAATTTATGATTTACCAGATATTAAGACCGTTAAAACCTATGCGAAGCAGTCGCTGGATAATTTGTGGGATGAATATAAGCGTGTGCTCAATCCTGAAACTTATCCAGTTGATTTGTCACAAAGCTTATATGACGCCAAAATTGACTTAATCAACAAAACTCGCCAACACATTAAGGAGATGTCAAAATGAGACCTTTGCAAGCAAAAATCATTGCCGAATTGCACGTACAACCTATGATTGACGCCGACGCTGAGATTCGTCGATCAGTTGATTTTTTGAAACAATATTTAACCCATTCAATATACACAAGCCTTGTATTGGCAATTAGCGGTGGTCAAGATTCAACCCTTGCTGGTAAATTAGCCCAAATGGCAGTGCAAGAACTGCGTGACACAACTGGTGATGATTATAAATTTGTCGCCATTCGCCAGCCTTATGGCAAGCAACGTGATGAAGATGATGCTCAAGCTGCCCTAACATTTATCCAACCTGATGTCATTGTCACCACTGACATTCAAACCGCCACAGACGCCATGACTACCGCTTTACGTGCTGGTGGGCTCACCGTTGATGATATGAGTCGAGGTTCCATTAAGCCAAAAATGCG
Organism: Leuconostoc falkenbergense; assembly: GCF_014634805.1. Lineage (GTDB taxonomy): Bacteria > Bacillota > Bacilli > Lactobacillales > Lactobacillaceae > Leuconostoc > Leuconostoc falkenbergense. The sequence continues at coordinate 20,472 of NZ_BMBS01000007.1, read as the reverse complement.
CATGATTGCACAGTATGCTGTTGCTCGTGAGCACAACGGTATTGTTGTGGGAACTGATCACGCCGCTGAAGCCTTTGCAGGTTTTTTCACCAAATATGGTGATGGCGGCACAGATATCAACCCTCTCTGGCGTCTCAACAAACGACAAGGTCGCCAATTATTAGTAGCCCTCAACGCACCAGCGCATCTCTATGATAAAGTGCCAACCGCTGATTTGGAAGATGACCGACCACAATTACCAGATGAAGTTGCATTAGGTGTCAGCTATCAGGCTATTGATAATTATTTGGAGGGTCGAGACGTCTCTGAAAAAGACGCTACTCAAATTGAGTCACTTTACTTGGCGAGTCAACAAAAACGTCATGAGCCAATCACAATTTACGACACATGGTTTTATTAATCCACTAATAGATCACCGTAACGCAATTGCCCAACGTAATTGAGTTGCGGTGTTTTTGATAGATCATGTGGATTAGTGCCAGGTTGATTAAGGGGCACTGCAACACCTAACTTTTGGTAATAGTTTAGCCAATAATTTGAGATTGGCTGTTGATCATCACCAAATTTCATCGGTTGTTGCGGTATCGTCAACACATTTGCAAATGCTAACTGCACCAATTGTGAACAATATAAGCCATCATCATTAGGATAAAACGAAAAATTATAGGGTCGATTTTGATAGGACATTGCCTGTGAAATCACTTGTGACTGTTGCGTTTCCGTCAAGCTAGCTCGATAAATATCTGCAACGTTAACTTCTTCGAAGAAATGACGTATTCGTTGAATTGCTACGCCATGTTTTGGGGAGGCATCAATGATTTGGTGCGTATTAATCACAATAGCGACATGAACATAGTTGCCTGTTGATGTCGCTATTGCCTCATCAAGTGCTTCATGATTGTTTGGAATGAATAGTAAATCAGCTGTTTGTAATGTCATATTGCTAGTTTACCACGCACGACCAACAAAGAATACCAAGCTTAGCGCTTGGTATTCTTTACTTTTTTAATTTGTAGCAGCTTTTTCAGCAGCGGCAGCATTTTCCGCCTCTTGCTTTTGTAACATCTTGTCATACTTTATAGCAAATGGGAAGTACATTGCTGTTGACATTGCAATTAAGATTGCTTGCCAGATGGCAAATTGCCAACCACCAGCCAAAAGTCCAGAAATAATTGGTGGTGTTGTCCAAGGTACACCGACACCATTTAGTGGTGGCACAATACCAAAGTAGATAATTGCGTAAGTTCCAACGGCAGCAATAACTGGCGTGAGGAAGAATGGAATAGCCAAGAATGGATTCAAGACCATCGGAATACCAAACAAGAATGGTTCGTTAATATTGAATAATCCAGGAATTAATTCGATTTTTCCAAGTGTCTTCAATTGCACTGAACGAGCACGTACCAGTGTGAAGACCACCAAACCAATCGTCATTCCAGATCCAGTCATGTTGATAAAATTATTCAAGAATTCGTTCGTAACAATATGAACTGATGGGTTTGACAATGTCAATTCACCAGCCTTACGTGCTACCATGTTGTCAAATGAGTTAGGAATTAAGAAAGCACCTGAGATAGCACCAACGATAATACCGCCATGGACACCAAAGAACCAGAAGAATGTGACCAAGAATGCCAGCAAAAGAACTGCCGGGAATGAATCTGACATCCCCTGAAGTGGTGTTTGAATAACTTGATAAATCCAATCTAGTGCATCTGTATGGAATACATACTTGAAGATGGCAAAGATTGCAGTAGATACTGTCACGACTACAAAAGCTGGAATCATGGCTGTGAACTGTCCAGCAACGTTTGCAGGTACTTGTTCAGGCAAAGTTACCTTCCAACCTGCCTTAATCATTGCTGAGTAAGACCAACCAACTAGCAAACCAACAATAATAGCAGCAATCATACCTTGTCCGCCCATGTTGGCTGTGTTCAAAACGCCGGCCACTGGACTGCTCAACAATTCTTGTACAGCATGTGGCAACTTATCAATATTCTTGTAGGCTGCTTCATTGACAGGGTTCGGCACCGACATGGTTTGTAGCAATAGGAATGCTACTAATGCGGTGAACCCAGCAGGCAAGGCCTCTTGTCCTTCATCACGTACATAAACATACGCAATACCAACGACTGTGAAAATTGAAATCATACCAAAGCTAGCATTGTTAGCCTGAGCAAACACCGCCGACCAACCATGATCCGCCAGCCATGTGGCAACTGGTACATACGGTACGTTAGCCAAAATCAGAAAGACAGATCCAATAATGATAAATGGCAAACTATACACCATACCATTTTTCAACGCTGTAACTGCTTTAGTGTTGATAAACTTCATGATAGGTGGCATCAATTTGTCGGTTACCCAACTACTCTTTGCACTATTCTGCATAAGTATTTCTCCTTTTGTAAACTCCCTGTTTACGTAATTCCGCTTTTTGTAAGCGGTTACACTAATATCATAACCCATTATTTGAAAATGTCAACACTTTTTTGTAAACGGTTACAACTTATGAAAGAAATGACTTAATGTACTTTTTTAGTATGCAGGATAAATGTGGCAAAACAGTGAATTAACAAGGATTTAATTGTGAATTGTTTGGTGTAAATGTGTTTGTTGTTTGACTATTCCAACTGAATATCATTATCGTAATTAAACGTTATAATTTTGTTGTTATTGATTCGTTTTCATTTCATTTACATTAGGATAATAAGATTTGAAAACTTCATAGGCGCCAATCAAATTTGCTGAATTGCCAAATTGGGCTGCTTTAATGTTGACAGGCATATCAGTAATATGTCCTTTGACATCAGCAATCAAAATTGAAACGCGTTGATTCAACTCATTTAAAATATCGTCATTTTGTGAAAGACCACCACCAATCACAATAATCTCTGGATCAACAATGAACATCAGATTAAAAATACCACGAGCCAGACTGTCTAATTGACGCGACACGTTTATTTTTGCCACGCCATCACCCTTCTTAGCCAAATCATACAAATCTTTTCCAGATAGTGAGGTGTCGTGTTTCACGTTGTAACGTCTAGCCATTTCAACCGCCGATGCTTTGACACTCCACTGAGAGTTAACGCCATCAAAAAAGCTATAACCAAACTCGCCACCATAGCCATGTGCGCCGCGCACGAGTTGTCCATTAAGGTAAACAGCACCACCCACACCTGTACCAACGACCACAAATATTGCTGAATTTGCCCCAGCAGCAACACCATGTTTGACTTCTGCTAAGCCCGCGGCGTTAGCATCATTTTCAATTGTGACAGGCGCTTTGAATAGCTTTTCCAAGCTGTCGACAATGGGAAAATGATGAATGTAGGGTACTGCTGAGTTGCCACTAATGAAGCCATCTTTAAATTTCACAACCCCCGGAGCACTGATTGCCACACCATCAATATTAGTGAAATTTTGCGTGATATCAAGCAATTTACTCACCATTTCATCCCAAGTTTTGGGTGTCTCAAATGATGAAATTTCACCCAAATTATCATCTATGACTGTGGCATATTTCACACTAGTCCCACCAATATCTATTGTTAAAATCATGTTGTCTTCCTCCGAATGAAAAAGCAGCCGAAGCTGCCGATTATAAATAAACGTTATTGCAAAACTTTTGCAGTGCTGTCACTATTTTCTTGCTTCAGCAATATTTGATCATACTTCTTAGCAAATGGCCAATAACTTGCAATGGTCATCAATAGCATGATAGCCTGCCAAACAGCACCTTGCCAGCCACCAATAATCAATCCTGAAATAATAGGCGGGGTTGTCCAAGGAACATAAATTCCATTAAACGGCGGAATAATGCCAAATTTAATCACCAAATAAGTCAAAATTCCTGAAAGCAACGGTGTCAAAATGAATGGTACTGCAAGCAATGGATTAAGCACCAATGGAACACCAAATAAAATTGGCTCATTGATGTTAAATAGCGCAGGCACAATTTCCAATTTACCAAGTGTCTTCATCTGAGTTGACTTGGCACGCCAGAGCATGAACACAACTAAACCAATCGTCAATCCAGAACCTGTCACAGTAATATATTGATCCATAAATGATTGCGTCACAATGTGGGCGCCATTATCAATCGTTAATTTACCAGCTTTATACAAAGCATTATTATCAGCATTATTGGCTAGCAAAAGTGGTGTCATAATACCACCAATAATTGTTGCGCCATGTACACCGAAGAACCAAAGGAACACTGGCAAAAAGGCAACGATGAAAACGCCCATTGGACCGTCAGTGGCATGTTGAAGTGGCGTTTGAATCACTTTATAAATCCACTCAACAAATGTTGTGCTCAGTCCCAATTTAAAGAAAGCATAAACAGCTGTGGCCCCTGACACAATCACAGCACCGGGTACTAAGGCCGTAAATGAAGCCGCAACGTTGGCTGGTACTTGTTCTGGTAACTTGATGGTAAATCCTTTTTTCATAAACCAAGTGTATATCCAACCGACTAACAAACCAACAATAATGGCAACAATCATGCCCTTACCACCGAGCCAGTTTTTGTCAATCACATTACTAGCAACCCATGCCGTAGACGTTTTGCCGGCTGAATTGGTAACATTGGTCACCGTGTCTGGTTGCAAAATAACATCAACCACAATTGCTAATAATCCTGCCGGAACACCTTCGTAACCAGCATCATGCACCCAAGAATATGCAATACCAAATACAGCAAATACCGCCATCAAAGCCATTGATCCATTATAGGCCTGCATAAAGATAGCAGCCAAACCAGATTTTGAAATGGCATCAGCAATTGGTGTATAAGGAAAATTACCTAAAATCAGGAATATGGCACCAATCACAATAAATGGAATTGGATAAAGCATACCGTTTTTGATGGCAACCATTGGTTTTAGATTAACAAACTTCATCACTGGTGGCAGCAACTTTTTGTTAATAAAATCATTCATAATGATTCTCCTCGTTTAAAATTTGTAAGCGCTTACATTTTAAGGTAAGTATAACACCATGATCCTCATTTGACAATGCAAGTGATTGACCATGGTGTATGATTAGTTAACTGTTGAGACCATTAGACTTAAATACGTCACGCAAGTACTCAAACGACGCTTTCTTTGAACGGCGCATATCACGTTCCTCTTCATTAGTTCGATTAACGTAAACGGCACGATAACGTCGGTTCCATCTTCAATCATAGCTTGCTTCATCGCGTCAATATGATCACGGTGATATTGAATACGATAATCATCTTGAATCATTTGATTGCCAGTCATTTCTTCACGCCAACCCAAACCGTTTTCAACAGGAAAAACCGGTAACTGATAGCGAGAATAAATTGATGTTAAGGCGTTTCTAAAGCCCAAAGGATCAATCGTCCATGACCATTCATTTGCTGTTAAATAAGGGTTTGTTTAATTGGCAATATCTAAATAGCGATTTGGTGCTGTGCCATCTGGAATTTTATCCGCATTCAACATGTCTGTTCGATAATAACTAAACGCTATAAAATCACTGGTTTGCTTTGATAATACTGCGTCATCCTTAGGTTGATAGTCCATATCAATATTGTGCGTTGCCACAAAGGCTAACACTTCCGGCAAATAGTGGCCAGCAGTAAACATCGTTAGTAAGTTATCATTCAAAAATGTGTCAACGCGACGAGCTGCAAAAACGTCAGTTGGTTTAGATGTGGCTGGATACGTCACTTGATACGCCAACATACCACCAATTTGTAATTGATCAAACTGTTCATGCACAAAATTTGCAACATGCGCATGCGCCAACATCGTATGATGAAAAATTTGATAGAGATTGTCTAACGAATGTTCTGCATTGATGGCACCACCAATATCATAAGCCATATTTGTAAAATATAGATTGTGCTCATTAAATGTCAGCCAATACGTCACCCGATCAGCAAAACGGCTAATGATTTCCTTGGCATAACGCACATAAGCGTCGATAACGTGGCGACTCAAAAAACCATTATATTTCTCTGCGAGCGCCAGTGGCATATCAAAATGGTACAGCGCTATCATTGGCTGAATCCCACGTGCCAGCAAGGCGTCAATCATATCTGAATAAAACTTAATGCCCGCCTCGTTGAATTCACCATCACCATCTGGAACGACGCGCGCCCAAGAAATTTCAAAGCGATACATATTGACGCCCATTTCAGCCATGAGGTCAAAGTCTTCAGGATAACGATGGTACTCGTCAATCGTCTTTTCCCAAGTAGCCTCCTTTTTCAGGTCATATGTGGATTTACCACGCACACCTTGAAAGCCCTCAGTTTGCATACTAGATGTCGAGTTTCCCCAGAAAAAGCCGGTCGGCATTGTTGTCATAAATTTTCCCCTTGTGTTTTAATTACATTTTGATACCAGTTGAAACTATCTTTCTTTAAGCGCTTACCGCTACCATGCCCCTCATCATCTAGATCGACGTAAATGTAGCCATAGCGCTTACTCATCTCACCCGTACCAGCTGAGACAATATCAATTGGTCCCCATGACAAGTAGCCAATCAGGTTCACACCATCAATAATGGTAGCCTTTTCCGCTTCAGCGATATGTGCACTCAGATAAGCAATACGATAATCATCATGAATACTGCCGTCTGCTGTCACGGTATCATAGGCACCAAAACCATTTTCCACGATCATAATAGGCAAATTTGGATACAAATTATTCAGTTGATTTAATGTGTAGCGCAATCCCTCAGGGTCAATTGTCCATCCCCAATCAGACGCAGGAATCAGCGTGTTTTTGACACTTTCAATGCTACTTGGATCATCTAAAGCCGGTGTTTTACCATCAGCTGCTTTAACCGCAAACGTTGCATAATATGAAATACTCAAATAATCGACAGTACCCTCTTTTAAAATTTGTCGATCCTCATCTGTAATATCTGGACGATAACCCGTTCGCTCAAATAAAGCTTCCAACTCTGATGGATATGCTCCACGAATATGCACATCACTAAACCACTTGCGCAATTGTTCAGCTTTTTGAGCTGCTAACATATCTGCTGGTAATGGCGTAGCTGGATAAATTGGTGACACATTTAGCATCGCACCAATTTGGAAGTCCGGATTAATTTGGTGCGCAAGTTGTACCACTTTGGCACTAGCTACTAATTCATAATGGCCAGCTTGGTACATATCTGCCATACGTTCTGCGATTGTGGCTGTTTCGTCATACCGCAAACCAGAATTTGTCCAAACAAGAAAATCTTGTACCGTTGATGCTTCACTAATATTAGCTTGGTTGGATATTTCATTATGCGTAATCCAATATTTAACCTTATTGCGATAACGCTTAAGAACCGTCTCTGAGTATTTCACGGAAAAATCGATCAAACGACGATTGCGCCAACCGCCATATTCCGTTACCAAATGGTACGGCATTTCAAAGTGGTTGAGTGTAATGACCGGTTCAATACCAAGACGATTCATCTCATCAAACATGTCATCGTAAAACTGAAGTCCAGCTTCATTGGGCTCTGCATCATCACCATTTGGAAAGATTCTTGTCCATGCAATAGATGTTCGGAAAGCCTTGAACCCCATTTCCGCCATCAATGCCAAATCTTCTTTGTAAGTGTCATGAAAATAAATGCCGTGATGATTGGGGTAATTTTCCCCTGCAATCACGCCATCAGTTATGGTTCGGGGCGTCGTGGCATTGCCGGCAGTCAATACATCGGCAATCGAAACGCCTTTACCATCAACGTCCCAAGCACCCTCAGCTTGGTGAGCAGCAATCGCACCGCCCCAGAGAAAATCTTTTGGCATTTTTAATCCTGTCATGTTTAATTCTCCTATGTTTAGTCACTATTTAACTATAATTGTAAGCGTTTACATTACAAAACACAAGAATGTCCTAAAAGTCGTTACTTTTTGCACTAAAAAAGAACTAACCTGTGTTAGTTCTTTAATGCTGCTAGAAAGGCTTCTTTTAACCCTTCATTATCATCCGGGGTCCCTAAAGCAATACGAATCCACTCGGAATTTAAGCGATCGTTAACTTGATAGCCCGATTGCAACAACGCTTGACCGACTTTCTTAGTCTCACCCACTTTAATCCAAATGAAATTGGCCTGTGACTCATAAAATGTGAGCCCCTCATCACGTAAAAAGTTTTGGAATTTGGTACGTTCTGATTGAAACGCCGCCACGTTTTTTGCCAAATAATCTTGATCCAAAATTGCAGCCGTACCGCCAACAATTTGGTAAGTTGACAAATTATATGGCAAACGCACAGCTTGCATCGCTGTATATAGGGGATCCTGCATGATACCATAGCCAATGCGCAAATTAGCTAATCCATAGGCTTTAGACAACGTGCGTAGTACAACTAAATTTTTATATTGTGAGACAAGTGGTGCCACTGTGGCATCTGGTTCATCCACAAAATCATAATAAGCTTCATCAACAACTAGCGTCACCGTACTTGGTAATTTTGTCAAAAATGCTTCAATATCGGCAGTTTTTTCAAAAACACCAGTTGGATTATTTGGATTGGCCAACCAAATCATCGTTGTTTGATCAGTGATAGCAGCTAACATGGCCTCAAAATCAACATGCCCATCGGCTGGGTTAACTGGGACTTTAACTGTTTTTGCTTGTTCAATTTCGGCGTGAAGTGCATACTCACCAAATGTTGGGTCAGGCACAATCATTTCAGATTCTGGCGTCAAAATGGTACGCGTCAACAGCTGAATGAGTTCGTCAGCACCTACACCAAATACTAAATTTTCAGGATTAACTTGTGTTAAGTCTGCTACTGCTTCACGCAAAGGCGTTGCTTGACCATCAGGGTAATAGCCTAACACATCATCAGACACTGCGCGCACAGCCTCTCCGACTTTTGGTGATGGTCCATAAACTGATTCATTAGCCGACAGACGTGCTAAATGTTGTAATCCATACTTGGCTTTGACCACTTCTTCTGGTAGTTCCGCTTGATAAGCCGCTAACTTTTTAACTGTTTCCTTCATTTTTGCTCATCTCCTCGCCAATCTTGGCGTTCATGTAACTGAGATTGTTGGCCAATGCGCGACCCCAGTTCGTTCTTAATATCATCAAGTGTAACATTTTTTTCAACTAAGAGAACCATTAGATGAAAAAATAAATCCGCCGTTTCATAAATTAGTTCATCGTTGTTATTTTTAGCGCCTAGAATGACCTCTGTTGATTCTTCACCAACTTTTTTTAAAATTTTATCGAGTCCTTTTTGGTATAAATAATCTGTATAAGAACCTTCTTGTGGGTTATTTTTACGCGCCAAGGCTGCTGCGTAGAGCGCTTCAATTGATTGTTGTGCCATAATCTATTCCTTTCCAACTATACGCTGACATCTGCAACCGGATTGAAAAAACATGAATACGCGCCAGTATGACAGGCTGGACCGTTTGGTTCCACCTCGACTAATAGTGTATCTCTGTCGCAATCCAATGACATACTGATAACGCGCTGTGTATTGCCACTCGTCGCACCTTTGTGCCACAGGGTTTGGCGCTCACGCGACCAAAACCATGTTTCCATTGTTGTTTTAGTTAATTGGTAACTCGTTTCGTTCATGTAAGCCAACATTAATACAGCCTTAGTTTTGATGTCAACCACCACTGCCGGAACGAGACCGTCTTGCCCTTGTTTCTTAAAATCTGGTGCAATCATTGTCATATACGTATTGCCACTCCTTCTTTTTTTAACGTTTGCTTGAGTTGCGGTAACGCAATTTCACCGAGATGAAAAACCGAAGCTGCTAAGGCTGCATCAACCGTGGTTTGTGTTAAAAGTGCCGTAAAATCTTCAATTTTTCCAGCACCACCTGAAGCAACAATTGGCACTGACACAGCCTCAGTTAATTGTTGATACAAATCAATATCATAACCATTTTTTGTACCATCAGCATCCATGCTAGTAACTAATAGTTCGCCGGCACCAAGCGCCACCATCTCTTTGGCCCATGAAATGGCATTTAACCCAGTAGGTTGTGTTCCACCTGCAACGTAAACTTGATAAAATTTTGATTTAGGCTCCCATTTCACGTCAATGGCACCTACAATGGCCTGTGACCCAAAAATAGCTGCTCCCTTCGTAATGAGTTCAGGTTGCTTAACCGCTGCTGAATTGACAAATATTTTATCAGCGCCTGCTTTGATGAGACGCGTCATATCTTGCGTGGAACGAATACCACCGCCTACTGTTAGGGGGATAAATACTACTGACGAAATCGCATTGACGATGGTCATCATCGTATCTCGTTCTTCCAAAGTAGCCGTGATATCTAGCAAAACCAGTTCATCAGCACCCGCTTGTTCATAAGCTTTAGCAACTGTCACTGGATCACCAACACTGCGTAGATTTTCAAATTGAACACCCTTAACAACTTGTCCATTTTTAATGTCTAAAGCTGGGACAATTCGTTTGGCTAAAGTCATTTCATCACCTCCTTGAGTGCTGAGAGTGTCACGTTGCCGTCATATAGCGCACGACCAACAATAATATCTTTGATACCGGCTGTTTGCAAATCCTCTATGTCCGTTATCGTACTAATGCCGCCACTAGCAATAATATTTGTTTCAGGAAATTTTTGTTGTAATCGTGACAATAATGCAATGTTTGGACCACTAAGCGTGCCATCACGTTCAATGTCTGTCACGATAAAATTAATCACACCAACTGCTTGCATCGCCTGAATGATTTCAGAAAATGTCGTGCTTGATGCTGTCAACCAGCCGTCTGTTGCTACTTGTTCTTGACGACCATCAACACCAACGACAATGCTTTCCGCTCCGAATTGCGCCACTGCTTCTGTCACTAATTCAGAATGAGTCAAAGCCGCTGAACCAATAATCGCACGATTAATGCCTAATGATAAATATTGTTTAATTTGTGCCAAACTTCGAATACCACCACCGAGTTCAATAAATAGTTGGGTATTTTGTCGCAAGGCGGTAATGATGTCGAGATTAATAGGTTTGCCTGACTTAGCACCATCCAAATCTACCAAATGTAAATGCGTTAAGCCGGCTGCTTGAATTTGTTGCGCTTGTGAAATAGGATCTGAATTAATTACTGTCTCTTTATTGTAATCTCCTTGATAAAGCCGCACTGATTGTCCATTTCTAAGATCAATTGCTGGAAAAATCATTTATCGTCCACCATTTCTTTAAAACTCTGCCACACTAGCAGGCCGTCTTTACCCGATTTTTCTGGATGAAATTGCGCGCCAATAACGTTACCCGAATCATTAACAACGACACTTGGAATTTCAATCTGACCGTAATCAACCGTTGCCGCAATATATTGGCGCGCTGTTCGGACATAGAAACTATGAACAAAGTAAGTGTAAGTATCGTTTAAAGTCGACGTGATCGGATTTAACTGACGAACTTGGTTTTGATTCCAACCCATTTGTGGGACTTTATAACCTTGTTGTTGGGGTAAAGTGACGACATCTCCCGGAATAATGCCAAGTCCTGCTGTTTCACCAAATTCAGTTGATCGTTCAAATAATAGTTGCATCCCCAAACAAACACCTAGAAACGGTTTGCCTGATTTTGCGTATGCTTGCAGTGGTCCAATTAACTGCCGTTCGTTTAAAGCCGACATAGCAGCACCATACGCACCGACCCCCGGTAAGACTACCCCGTCAGCTGATAAAATTTCAGCTGGGTCATGTGATAATTTAGCAGATAATCCTGTGCTGGCAATTGCTTTCATCACATTTGCAATATTGCCCGCGCCATAATCAATAATAATAATTGTCATTTGTCATCTCCTAACGACGTTATTTGTCGTCTTAATTTTCAGATACGACCTTTAGTCGAATTAACGCCCTGAATGTCAGGATTAACTGTCACTGCTTGTCGCATTGCCCGACCAGCCGCTTTAAAAATACTTTCGATTTTATGGTGGGTATTACGACCATACAAAACTGAAATATGCACATTTGCTTGCGCCGCATTGGCAAAGCCCTGCCAGAAGTCCTCAACAACTTCCGTTTCAAAGTCGCCTAGACGTGGTGCTGTTAACTCTGCTTGAAAAACAAGATAAGCACGACCGGATAAATCAATCACAACGCGAGATAAGGTTTCATCCATCGGCACAAACTGGGCGCCATAACGTTCAATGCCAATTTTGTTCCCAAGTGCCTTGACGAAAGCCTCGCCTAATACAATACCGATATCTTCGATTGTATGATGACTGTCAACATTTAAATCACCTTTAGCGTCGACAGACAACCCGAAGCGACCATGTTTAGCAAATAAGGTCAGCATGTGATCAAGATAACCAATACCTGTGTCAATATTGATGACTGATTGATCATCTAAATTAAGGTTAACAGCGATTTGTGTTTCAAATGTTTCGCGTTTTATCATAGCCTGTCTTGTCATGTTATTTTCCTCGACTTTCAATCGCTCTAGCGTGACCTTCCAATCCTTCAATTCGTGCTAATGCTGTCACATCATTGGCGTCCTCTGCCAATGCAGCAGCATTATATTGTAGATACTGAATTCGCTTTTGAAAATCCCAAACACCTAGTGCAGAACTGAAGCGAGCTGTACCGCCAGTTGGTAAAATATGATTTGGTCCCGCAAGGTAATCACCGAGCGGTTCTGATGCGTATTTGCCTAAAAAGACAGAACCAGCGTTTTGTATTTTGGCCATATAATCATAAGCATTCGCCAATTGGATTTCCAAATGTTCTGGTGCGACAGCATTCATCAATTCAATCATGTCATCAATCGTGTCAACAAGATAAATGTATCCGTTTTTGTCAATGGCACTTCTAGCAATCGCTTCACGTGGCAAAGTTTCAAGTTGCTGTTCAACAGCCGCCGACACTGCCGTCGCCAAATTGGATGAGTCTGTAATCAAAATTGCTCTCGCATTCACATCGTGTTCTGCTTGGGACAATAAGTCAGCAGCCACGTCTTCTGCTCGTGCCGTATCATCAGCCAAAATACCAATTTCAGATGGACCGGCAATCATATCTATGTCAACTTGTCCATAAACAGCTCGTTTGGCTGCGGCAACATAAGCATTGCCGGGTCCGGTAATTTTATCCACTTGTGGTACTGTTTCAGTACCATAAGCTAAAGCAGCAATTGCTTGTGCACCACCAATTTGGTAAATATTGTCAACACCAGCAATTTTAGCTGCCGCCAAAACGGCAGGATTTAAACCATCTGGTTGTGGTGGTGTGACCATGACAATATTGGCAACACCGGCAATTTTAGCAGGAATGGCATTCATTAAGACTGAAGATGGATAGGCAGCTGTCCCACCCGGCACATAAATCCCCACAGCTGAGAGTGGCGTGACCTTAGTACCACGAATCACGCCAGAACGTGTCGTATCTTCAAAAGACTGCGCTACTTCTAACTGATGAAATGATGTAATATTGGTAGCTGCTTTTTTTAGCGCTGCAATGACTTCATCTGGAACTTGAGCAATTGCAGAATCAATATCTGATTCAGAAACTTTCAAATTATTCAATGCCACTCCATCAAAACGGACACTATAATCTCTTAAAGCCGCATCACCCCGCTGGCGAACGTCAGATATAATGTTTGCCACACTAATTGCCACTTGCGGATTAGTGGTTTGTGCCGTTTGTCGACGAATTTGTGTTTTGATTGCTGACAAAGATTCATTTTTAATAATTTTCATTTGTTAGTCGCTTCTTTCAATAGTTTGGTCAAATTTTGAATGACTTGGGTGAGTTCTGTTTGATAACGTAACAAGGCGCCGGCTCTGACTAGCATGTGTGTTGAGACATCGCCAACAACGTCATGAACTTGCAAATGGTTTTCTCGTAACGTATTACCTGTTTGCGTAATATCAATAATGGCATCAGCTAACCCTGTTAATGGTCCCAGTTCGACTGAGCCTTCTAGTTTAATCAAGGCAACGTCTTCGCCACGATCGGTGAAATACTTAGTGGCAACTTTGGGATATTTCGTCGCGATACGTTGTCGACGTTGCAAATTAAGTTGAAAATTTGCCGGCGCTGCAACGACAAATTGTGCGCGTCCTGTTTTCAAATCTAATACATCATAATGATTTTGTCGTTGTTCAGCAATGGTGTCTGAACCAACAATGCCAACGTCGCCAATCCCACGATCCAAATACTTAACGACATCATTGGGTTTCACTAAAATAAAACGGTATCGACCATCAGCGGTGTCAAAGATGAGCTTTCGTTCAGGGTTATCTAACGGGGTTGTATCAATACCTGCAGCTTTCAATAAGGGTCGTACACCTTTTTCAACCCGTCCTTTGCCAAGTACCATCACAACTGGTTGTGTTGTAGCTAAATCGTACGCATTCTGCTCCCAATCAGCTTGAATAGTTTCAATATTTAGACCAATACCGACAGCTGGTAATAATTTTTTTTGAAAGTTTTCTAGTAAACGGTCATAACGGCCACCACTAAACAAATAGCGGCCCAATGTTGGGATAAAGCCACGGATAATTGTTCCCGTATAATAGGGTTGTGGCGATGCCGCCGCTAAATCAACAGTAAGCTTGACATTTGGATAGTATTGATGTGCATGATTAGCTAGGCGTAACCAGCCTTGCGTAATCGTTGCTACTGCTGTCATGTGTTGTAATTGCCACATCACATTTTCACCATCTTCGCCATAAGATAACGGCCACTCATTCAGAAATTCTGGAAAGTCAACAATCTCAGCTCTTAACTTTTCAAACTCGGAAACATTTTTTTGTTCAATGGCCCGTTTAAGTGCTTGATGTAATTCACCGTCTAGCTGCAACGTGTCCAAAATAATATCAATTAAGCGCGCATCACTCAACACCACTTGAACATCAGTGATATTGAACTCTTTGGCAAAATTCAACATAATATCTAGTGCTTGAATTTCTGCTTCGAAGCTATCATCACCAATTAATTCAGTCCCTGCCTGCGTTTCTTGATTGTACTCACCCGATAGGTAATCGGTACGTCGAAACACATCACCAATATAATATAATTGCGACATATCATTTTCTTGCTGGTGAGAAGACAAAAATCGTGCGACCGGCAAGGTCAAATCTGGTCTTAGAATTAAATTATCACCAGCTTGATCATACAAATGAAAGATGTTTTGATCACGATATTGTTCAAAAGTGCTTTCTTTTTCAATGTAGGGCGTATTAATTGGCATAAAACCTTTCTCATTTAGCACATTACTGATCACTGATGTAATTTTTTGTTTTTGCTTAAGACGTTCACCAAATTCATCACGTGAACCGCCAGCTAATACTTTATTCATATCTTACTCCTACCACTTCGCTAAAAAAGCGCCCTTACAAACTAAAAGTTTTTAGTTTGCAAGGACGCTTTCACGTGTTCCCACCTTGATTCTCCTTTTGTTTACACAAAAGAACTCATTCACCTGCAATCACAGGTGTACTTGGTATCGGAAATCTCCGGAACAATTTTTGATTGTTCAGCTCGTTGGTGTGTTTTCATTAAGGTCACAGGCGCTCATCTCAATGCGTTAGCTTAAGCGCTTCCTGTACTGCGAAAATTTAATTACTTTTCCAACTTCAGCGAATTATTTATTAGATTAGTTTAATTATAACGTCATTTTTTTATTTGTCAACACTTATATTTTCTAAAAATTCTGCCATTTCAGAAAAATGTAAACCCAAAGCATCAACACTATGTGCATCAGAACCATAAACCAAAGGCAATCCAAGTTGATGTGCTTCCGCTACAATATCAAATGTGGGATAGCTTTCGCCATTAAAAGGTTTACTAAAACCAGCGGCATTAAAATCTAATTCATAGCCTTTTTCTAAAATCAATATCAACAACTCAGTAATTTGACGGTGAACGCTATCATCAAATGGTGGCAAATCAAAATATTTTTGATACTTGCGAATCAATGTGATATGTCCGATGCGCACCGGTATATCTAATTCCATGTCAAAGCCAACGCTCTTTTTGACGACATCAAAATATTTTGCAAACAATGCTTGCGGTGTTTGCAATTCAGTTGCAAAATATTGCGACAGAGTCTCTGGCTCGTAGTCAATTGGCATAAGATTACCGTAGCGATCTGGTAAAAAGTGAACCGACAGTACAATTTCATCAATCCAATCAATATGTTGTTTTAGAAATTGTTTTATTTCCGGTTCATATCCGAGCAAATAATCTACTTCAAAACCACGTTTAATGTTTATTTGGTTGCCATATTTTTCTTGTACATGTGCCACCTGAGCTTGATAATCATCAAGTTCAGATAATGCCATAGCTGAACTATCGCGCGATTCTTGAGGCCCCACAAAATTAGCTAAAAACTTCTCAGGTAAAGGCGCATGTTCTGTAACAGCATAAGTGTCAAAACCTAAAGCAATTGCGCGTTCAATATACCTGTCGAGTGACTCTTGACTACCATGATGTGAGTACATCGTATGCGTGTGGCCATCTTTTTTCTGCATTATCCGGACTCCTTTTTGCCATTCATCTTAACATAAACGTCAACAAAAAAACACGCTAAAGCGTGCTTTAATCAATAACAGATAATATTTTTTTCAAAACGCCATCATGATCATTGTCATCTTCTGTGACATCAAAATCATGTTTGAACAATTCTGTGTCACTATTCTTCATTGCCACCGGGTGACCAACGTATTCTAACATTTCTAAGTCGTTTAAACCATCACCAAATGCCATAATTTCTTCAGGCAACACATCCAAACTGTCCGCTATAAATGTTAGTGCGTTTGCTTTGTTAACCTCGGGATTAACAATATCAACAGCACCATATCCTGATGTTGTCACATGCACTTGGTTACCCAAAACCTGTTTGACTTCACGCATGAATTGATCTTCCACATCAGAAATGACCGTAGACACTTTTAAAATTGGTGCATCAATTTCAGCTAATGAATCAATTAGATGGATATCTTGAAAATAAGCTGAGGCTAATTTAAACGTATCAGCGATTGCTGCTTGAGATTTTAACATAAATGTTTGAGATTGACCGGTGAAAGCCAAACCAACAAAGATATGATCATGATACCTTTTAGCAATTGTCACAATTGTTTCTAGGGCAGCAGGTGGTACAGCTTTTTCATTTTGAACACGACCATTAAGCATGACTTCAGCGCCGTTGTTGGCAATGGTTTGATATTGACCAGCAAAATTTTTAAAATAGGCCATTACTTTTTGCATATGATTCCCTGTTGCCACAACGAATTGCATGTCTTTTTCAGACATAATATCTAGCACTTGCTGAAAAAGTGGCTCGTTGAAGGTCTTATCGGCACGCAAGAATGTTGCGTCAAGGTCGGATGCAATTAATTTCAATGTCATGTTCACTTTTCTCCTTAAAATGTCGACTATCGCTTTAACTTCGCATTTATCGTTGTACCCACCACCACAAAAATCTGATGAGTCCAAACACAATCAAACCAGCAATTGCTGCTAACATGACAGCCATGATGACTGACTGCCAATGGTTGTTTGGCATATTAAGCAAGTTAGCGCTTAACATGACTACAAACACAAAAATTGGTAAAATACGCTCTAAACTTTTCATTACTTGCGACCGCGCTTCTTTTTAGCTTTTTGTAATCGGCGCGCCGCCTGCTTAATTGCAAAATTTTGAACTTTCTGACCAAAGTTACCTTTTGGCATGCCACCGCCCATGCCACCCATCATAGATGACATATCCATACCAGAACCACCCATCATTTTATCAATACCGCCAAAATTACCATTTGTGGCTTGATTCATCATTTTACGCATTTGATCAAATTGTTTAATCATGCGATTTACTTCAACAATCGGACGCCCTGCACCCGCTGCCAAACGACGACGGCGCGAAGGATTGATTAAATCAGGATTTTCACGTTCTTGAGGTGTCATTGAACCAACAATAGCCTCTAAATGGGCAAATTGTTTGGCATCAATATTAACATTCGCCAATGCTGGATTGTTCGCGATTCCCGGAATCATTTTTAACAAATCTTCCATTGGTCCCATACTTTGAACTTGCTTGAGTTGCGCCACAAAATCGTTGAAATCAAACGTATTTTGTCGCATTTTTTCAAGTTGCTTTTCTTGGGATTCAGCATCAAAGTCACGTTGTGCCTTTTCAATCAGCGTTAACACATCGCCCATGCCCAAAATACGAGATGCCATCCGGTCAGGATAGAAAACGTCCAAATCAGTTGGCTTTTCACCTTGACCAACAAACTTAATGGGTTTGCCAGTTACGTCACGAATTGACAAGGCAGCACCACCACGTGTGTCACCATCAAGTTTAGTCAAGACAACACCAGTTAAGTCAAGCGACTCTGAAAATCCCTTAGCTGTTTCAGCAGCATTTTGTCCAGTCATTGCATCAACTGTCAACAAAATCTCATCTGGCTGAGCAATCTCTGCAATATCTTTCAACTCTTGCATCAATTCTTCATCAATTTGTAAACGACCAGCTGTATCAATAAAGACATAGTCATTTTTATTTTCAGCCGCTTTAGCCAAGCCAGCGCGGACAATATCGCGCGGATTAACATCCGTCCCCATTGAAAATACGGGAATTTCAAGATCGCGCCCCAAAATTTCCAATTGATCAATGGCAGCTGGTCGATAAATGTCGGCTGCAATCAAGAGTGGACGCGCTTTTTCTTCATTCTTTAATTTATAAGCTAACTTGGCAACTGTGGTTGTTTTACCAGCACCTTGTAGGCCAGCCATCATGATGATGGTTGGAATTTTAGGCGACTTATTAAGTGGTACCGCCTCATCACCCATCGTTGCGGTCAACTCATCATTAACAATCTTAACGACTTGTTGCGCTGAATCCAATCCTGACATAATATCAGCACCGCTGGCTTTTTCACGTACATTAGCGACAAACTTTTTCACTGTGTCGTAGTTGACATCGGCTTCCAGTAACGCCAAACGAATTTCGCGCATCGTCGCACGAAGATCTTCTTCACTAACACGGCCGCGACCGGTTAAATTTTTCATCGCCTTTGAGAGGCGTTCAGTTAGATTTTCAAATGCCATAATTTTAGAGTATGTCCTTTCTGCGATATATTCACAGGCGACACGTTTCCCTTCTAGTTATCCATTTCTGTATTTAAAAGCTTCTGCACCAATAATTTTAACACATCATCACTTTGATAATGGGTGTTAATGTATTGTTGCACTTCATTTTCAATCACTTGTCGTGATTCAAAATTAGCTTGTAGATGCAAAATACTTTCATATTTTTCTAATAATTCAATTGCCCGATTGATGTTATCGGACACCGCTTGTCGACTAACAGCTTCTGCATTTGCAATTTCTACAATTGAAAAATCATCTTCAAAATAATATTGTAAATATTGTTGTTGTTTTTCAGTCAGCAACTGATCATAAAAGCCAAATAGCGCATTAATATGATTTTTTTTGGTTAAATCCATCACGATACCAACTCTTTAAACAATCCGTAGACAAACTCGTCTGGCTTAAACTCGCGCAGGTCACTGGCTTTTTCACCAAATCCAATCCATTTGACTGGCAAATGCATTTCATTCCGAATGGCAAAGACGATACCACCCTTTGCTGTGCCATCCATTTTAGTCAAAACGATGCCAGTCACATCAGACGAATCTTTGAATAATTTAGCTTGTTGTAATGCGTTTTGACCAGTTGTCGCGTCAAGCACTAACAAAACTTCATGTGGTGCGTCAGGAATTTCGCGTTGAATAATACGCTTCATTTTTTCTAGTTCTTGCATTAAATTGACATTATTCTGCAAACGGCCAGCCGTGTCGACAAATAAAATGTCATAATGTTCATCACGGGCTTTAGCAACAGCTTCAAAGACAACAGAAGCCGGATCAGCTTTTTCTTTACCAGCAACCACAGGCACATTTACTCGCTCGCCCCACTCTTGTAATTGCTTGGTAGCGCCAGCTCGGAATGTATCCGCAGCCGCCAGCAAAACAGATTTCCCTGCTTGTTGGTACTTGCTGGCAAGCTTACCAATTGTTGTTGTTTTACCAACACCATTAACACCAACAAACAAAATCACGGTAGTACTACCATTTGGTGCAAAATGCATTTGTGTATCTTCATTCACACCATCTGCTTCGTATAAATCAACCATTTTTTTGATGATCACATCACGCACATATTCTTTGCGTTTGGCGTTGGCTAATTTAACTTCTTCCCGTAATTCGTCACTGATTTTAATCGCCATATCAAAACCAACATCAGCTCCGACTAAGGTTTCTTCCAAATCTTCGAAAAAATCCTCATCTACGGTACGAAAATTAGCTAAAAAGCGATTAAATCTTTCAGCAAAACCTGTTCGTGATTTTTTCAAGCCTTCGTCATAAACCTGCTGCTCGTTTCGTTCAACTTCAATCTCTGATTCTGATTCTGATTCTGATTCTGATTCTGATTCTGATTCTGATTCTGATTCTGATTCTGATTCTGATTCTGATTCTGA
>NZ_BMBS01000006.1 GCF_014634805.1 Leuconostoc falkenbergense | reverse complement strand
TTCTGGCAGATCATGAATCGCTTCACTCTTTTTGTCAAGCGCTTTTGACCATTCATCAGCTTCATGTTCATCAACTAAACCAACTTGTTCCATAACCGGTTGTGTTAAAGCACTACTCGTCGTTGTTTCGCTGTTTGATTGTGATAAACTTTCAGATTGCGATTCAGACAAACTCTCTGAAGTAGTCGTTGATTCCGGTTCAACGTTATTCTTCTTTTTACGGAAAATATCAAATAATCCCATTTGTTTCTCCTTTATTCATTGCTGGTAATTAGATTATCACGACATATTTATGATGCCGTTTCAGCCATATTATCCAAATCCACAGCCACCATTTTTGATACGCCAGCTTCTTGCATGGTCACACCATATAATAAGTTAGCATTCATCATCGTACCTTTTCGATGTGTAATCACAATAAATTGTGTTTCACCAGAAAATTCGTGCAAATAACGTGCAAATCTCGCTACGTTTGCTTCATCTAGCGCTGCTTCGGCCTCGTCAAGTACTACAAACGGCACTGGACGGACTTGCAAAATAGCAAACAATAACGTAATAGCTGTCAACGCCTTTTCGCCACCAGACAGTAAACTCATTTGTTGGAATTTTTTTCCTGGTGGTTGCGCTGTAATGTCAATTCCCGTCGTTAAGAGGTGGTCTGGATCCGTTAGTTTAATTTCTGCCCGACCACCCCCAAACATTTGTGTGAAAATGCGTCCAAAATGCTCCGCAACAGCGTCAAATGTATGTTTGAAGCGAATTTGAACTTCCTCATCCATTTCATCAATTGTTTGTAGCAGATTATCTTTTGCAGATAATAAATCATCACGCTGCTGTGTTAAAAAATCAAAACGTTGCTTAACCGCTTCATATTCTTCAATGGCACCAATATTAACATTACCAATTTCATCCAAGCTACGTTTGATAAGTTTCAATTGATCAGTGACTGTTTCTAAGTTTAAATCGGTCAGTTTCTGATAAAGGTCTTGGCTGTCACTAATATCATATTGTGATGCTAGTTGTGCCAGTAAGTTCTCATTTTGTGTTGTTAGTCTAGCTTGTTGTGCCGCAAGATCGCTTTCTAAAGCCATAACTGAGCGCAGGGTTTCTTGTTGTGCTGCAAACTGTGTTTCCAAAATAGATAAATCATCACTGATAGTTGTTAAATATTGACTAATATTATCATGTTCTTTTTGCACGCTCGTAAGTTTTTCAACAATATCTGAAACCTGCTGTTGCGTCGCAATGTCATTTTGCGTTGCCGTTAATTTTGCCTGTAAATCATTGCGTTTAACAGTCAGACCTGCAGCTTGAGATTCCAACTCTTTTTGCTGCTGTCTCAGAATAGCAAGTTGACTTGTCACTGTTTCTAACTTACCAGTTAGTGTCACATATTCTGTTTGAATGGCAACTTTGTCATCATTATGACTTTGCGCTTTGTTAGATGCCGATTCCAGCGCTCGTGACAATTCTTGAGACTCAAGTTCGTGCGCATTTTTTTGTGCTTGCTTGTCATTTAATTGTGACTCACAACTTTCTAGTTGTGTTGTTAATTCCTCTTGTTGCGTCACAATATCTTTTAACTCAAATTCAAGTGCCTGAACAACGCGTTTTTGTTGTTGCAATGTATCTTGCTTGCGTTGCAATTCATAGTCAACCTTTTGCGTCTCATCGTTAGCTGATTTTAGTTTCGTTTGCGCTTCAACCAGAGACTCTCTAATTACTTCGCCATCACGTCGTTGTGATTGCAACTCAAGTTCTTGAGATTTTGATAATTCTGTTAAATCAGTGATTTTCTGCGTCAGTGTTGCAATTTCCGTTTGGCGGCTCAAAATTGTTGTGCCTCTTTTTTGTGTCGCACCACCTGTCATTGAACCACCGGCATTGACTAGTTGCCCATCAAGCGTCACAATTCGGAAACGATACTGATTAGCTTTTGCAATTTCCGTGGCACTGCTCAAATCTTTAGCCACAACAATGTGTCCCAAAATGTTTGCTTTAATGGCTGTCATTTCTTCAGGCATGGTCACTAAATCGGCAGCAATGCCAACAAATCCAGCCATTCTGCGTGCTTGTTCTAAACCATTTAAATGACGAGGCTTAATTATATCAACCGGTAAAATTGTCACGCGGCCAGCCCGATTTTTTGTCAGGTAAGCAATTACTGCCTTCGCCGTACTGGTATTATCAACCACAATTTGCTGCAAAATACCGCCTAATACCGTCTCAATAGCTAAAGTGTAATCTGCTGGCACTGTCAGTAATTCTGCCACAACACCTTTAATACCAACAAATTGGTTTCTAACTTGCGGTTTCATTAAGGCACGAACACCTTGGTAAAAGCCTGCATAGTCATCCATCGCCGCTAAGGCATCATGTTGACTACGAATTTTGTTGAGGTCATTTAAGGTATTATACCAATTCGTTTCAGATTGTTTATATGCTCTTGCAGCATGATCAAACTGTTCTTGTCTTTTATCAACTGCTGTTTTCAATGCTGAGACATCGTGTTGCGCCGAAACATTGGGCTGGTAATTCGCCAATTCTTGCTGGGCTTGCGACATAATCTCTGTCTCATTTTTTAACCGTTCAGATAATGTCTGATAACGACTTGTTATTTGAGCCAATTGCTTATCGTCATTAACTTTCGCATTGTGCAAAGCCGCAATATCTTGCATTGTTTGAATATAAGCGTGACGATTTTTTTCGATGTCGGCTTGCAGTTTGGATTTAAGTTCTGATTGTGTCAAATCATCAAACTGTGTCAATTTTTGTTTTAGTGTTGACTTTTGTTGTTTAAGCTCTGATTCTTGTTGTTGTAGCGGTGCAATTTGTGATGTTAACGCTGATATTTTCTCATTTACCTCAGCAGTCGATCTTGTCGCCTCGTCAATATCGCGCTCCAAAGTAGCAGTTTGTTGTTGACTCAAGTTTTGAGCACCAACCATGCGCTCATGTGTTTGAGTTAATGCCAAAATGTCGGCTTGCAGTTGATCGCGTTTTAACTGCTGACTAACGCGTTCCTGCCTTTTCTGTGATAATGCTTCGTTGATGTGTGATAGCGTTGATTTTTCAGTTGTCACTTGTTTCTGCTGATCTGTAAATTTTGCTTTGACCTGCTCAGCTTTCATTTCAACATCGTGAATCGTTAAAGCTAAACGCGCCTTATCTAAAGTATCAAACCGCTCTTTTTGAGATAAATAATCAGTGGCTTGGGCAGATTGTTCAGCTAAAGGCTCAATTCTATCCTCAATTTCGTGGATAATATCAGCAACGCGTGACAAATTATCACTCGTTTGTGATAATTCTTTCTGGGCTTTTTCTTTATTTTGTTTATATTTATATACACCAGCTACTTCTTCAATGATGCCGCGACGATCCTCTGGCTTGGCATTAAAAATGCTTTCCACACGACCTTGAGAAATAATGGAGAAACTCTCTCGCCCTAACCCAGTATCCATAAACAAATCATGAATATCTCGTAAGCGGCTTTCAACACCATTAATTTGGTAAACACTTTCGCCAGTTCTATATAATTTGCGAGCTACACGAATTTCGTTAAAATCTGAATTAATGTAATGATCACTGTTATCAAATGTGATAGCTACTTCGGCACGGTTGAGAGCACCCCGCTTATTAGTGCCACCAAAAATAACGTCGGACATTTTTGTCCCACGCAAATCTTTAGCACTTTGTTCTCCCATTACCCAGCGAATTGCTTCAATAATGTTTGATTTTCCCGATCCATTTGGACCAACAATACCAGTCATCCCTGGCATAAATTCAATCATTGTTTTGTCGGCGAATGACTTAAATCCGCTAATCTCAAGTGATTTTAATTTCATAGGCTGACATTATCTTCCAATAATTTTAAGGCAGTTCGCGCTGCTGCTTTTTCAGCATCTTTAATTGACTTACCAGTTCCACGCGCCAGTTCTTTATCATCAACAGATACACTCGCCTCAAATAATTGTGTATTGTCTGCTAACTGTTCTTCCCTTTCAGTGCGATAAGCAATATCGACCGTTCCTTTTACTTGCAAACGTTCTTGCAATCGACTTTTAAAGTCAATGAATCTGTCAAAGAAATCCGTATCAATCGCTGCAAACAATGTTTTATCAAGAAATTGGTTCACTTCTTTTGGCCCTTGATCTAAGTATAAGGCACCGATAAATGCTTCCCAAATATCTTCCAGTAATGAATCACGATCGCGGGCGCCACTCATTTCTTCGCCTTTACCTAACCGAATACCTTCGTTCAAATGAACCAAGCGCGCAAAGTGTGCAAAAGATCGTGTTTGCACCATTGCAATCCGCATTTCAGTTAATTGGCCTTCATGCCAATTAGGATAGCGTTTGAATAAATATTCTGCCACTGTCACTTGCATGACAGAATCACCTAAAAATTCTAATCGTTGATAGTCATGTCCTTTATCTTCTGGATGTTCATTGAGATAATTGTGCTGAGTTAGCGCTTCGGTTAATAGTGATTCGTCATTAAAACGAATACCATATTGTGTTAATATGTGTTTTTTAAAACTGTCTTGTGACACGTTCTCGTCCTTTTAAAGCATAGTATACAGTCTATTATATCAAAAAACGACTGTATAATTTGATAAATTACAGTCGTCAAAAAATATAATGCGATAAACACGCTACTCACTTTAAATCTCAGCTTTTTCACGAACAACGTCAACAATTTCAGATGTATATTGCTCGACCAACTCTGGTGTCGCCGCTTCAACCATCACACGTAGTAATGGTTCAGTGCCAGAAGGTCTCACCAATACACGACCATCGCCAGACATTTGTGTTTCTACTTCAGCAATTTTTGCGACAACATCAGCATCATGTTGCAACGCAAATTTATCAGCAACTTTGACATTCACTAATTTCTGCGGATAAATTGAAACCTCAGCAGCTAATTCAGACAGCTTTTTACCAGTTTCGTGCATCACGTAGAGCAACTGCAAAGCAGTCAGCAAGCCATCACCGGTGGTAGCCCAGTCTCTGAAAATAATATGACCTGATTGCTCGCCGCCAAGATTATAATCATTTGCCAGCATTTCAGCCATAACATAACGATCACCAACTGCTGTTTTAACACTTTGCATATCATTTTCAGCTAATGCTTTATAAAAACCAATATTGCTCATTACAGTTGACACAACCGTGTTATGCTTAAGCCGGCCTTGTTCATTTAAAAACTTTCCTGTGATAAACATGATTTTATCACCATCCACAATTTCACCATCTTCTGTTACGGCAATCAAGCGATCACCATCACCATCAAAAGCCAATCCTGCATCAACTTCACTAGCTTTCACCAGTTCAGCTAATGCTTCTGGATGTGTTGACCCAACGCCATCATTAATATTAATGCCATTTGGCTCAGTGCCCAGTGTAATAAAATCAGTTCCTAAGTCAGCAAATAATCTGGCCAACAGGCCACTAGTTGCGCCATTAGCGCCATCCAATGCAACGCGCATACCTTCTAAATTACTTGGAATTGTCTTTTGTAAAAACTCCAAGTACTTTTGTACGCCTTCAGGATAATTGTTAGCAATTCCGATACCTGCAGCGCTAGGGCGAGGTAAATTATCTTCAGGAGCATCAAGTAGTTGCTCAATCTCATATTCCAGTTCATCAGACAATTTAAAACCATCATTACCAAAAAATTTAATTCCATTATCAGCGGCCGGATTATGCGAAGCGGTAATTTGAACACCCGCGTCCGCTTCCAAGTTTTCAACTAAAAAGGCAACCGCTGGCGTTGTAATAACACCCAAACGTAGGACGTCAATACCCACTGATAAAAATCCTGCTACAATCGCTTGCTGCAACATTTCACCTGAAATACGTGTGTCACGACCGACAATAACTACCGGTCGCTTATCAGAATTTTGTGCATGTTTTGTTAAAATTGCACCGCCGGTTCGACCCAATCGAAAAGCTAATTCTGGTGTCAAACTTTGATTAGCAACGCCACGAACACCGTCTGTTCCAAAATATTTTAATTTAATATCTGACATAATTATCGTCCTTTACTTTTATGATGATGAGCTACTTTGACTGCTACTGGCACTAGAACTACTGCTTGATGAGGAAGTGCTGGCGGAATCGGAAGAAGAGCTTGAACTACTACTTGATGATGTGC
Source organism: Leuconostoc falkenbergense (assembly GCF_014634805.1). Lineage (GTDB taxonomy): Bacteria > Bacillota > Bacilli > Lactobacillales > Lactobacillaceae > Leuconostoc > Leuconostoc falkenbergense. Next base: position 22,106 of record NZ_BMBS01000006.1, on the reverse strand, counting down.
TGCTATCAGTTGCAGGTGTCACCGTCGCCTGTACTTTGGTCACACTATAATGATCAATTCCTGTTTGATCAGGTAAGTCAACCGACACAGTTGTTTTGCTCGTAATATTAGTCACATCAACCGGAACAGATAACGTGCTAATCGAATTCAGTATATCAGATGCCCCATACGCTGTCACAGTTTTGGGATCAAAAGTGACTGTATAGTTAGCCCCATTGGCATTTTTAAGAGTAGCTGAAAGAGACAATTTTTTACTGTCTTCAGGTCCAACATTTAAAGTAACACTGGCAGAACTAACATCAATGTTAACTTCAACTACTGCACCATTTTTATCACGTGCAACGAGTTTGGCAGACTTAGTAATCGTACTTTTAGTATTATTATCTAACGAGACAGCAGCTTCAACCGATGTCACCGCCTCAACATTAGCTTTAGGTCCTGAAATTTTGACCGATTTGGGATCTACTGATGTCCCACTAACAGCATAACCCGTAGCAATTTTAGTATGATCATAAGTTACTTTGACTGGCACGGTGGCGGTTTTCCGTCGCGCAATTGTGACAGTAATTGTTTGGGGTGTCACAGTTGATGTTAGAGAAGCGTTAACACCGCGAAGTGCTAATTTAACAGTATGTTTACCAACACCTAGCCCTCTTAAATCCGCGCTAGCTTGGATATCGTTACGATTTTGGGCAGCTGCCACCAACGCTATGGAACCTTCAATACCAACCTTCACTGTTGATGGCGCGCCGACCACAACATATTTGTCGGAATTGAATTGTAAATTAAGGGGAACACTCAAAGTTGCTCTTTTTTCAGGGATGAGCGTTGAAAAATTACCTGAGCCACTACCATTCGTTGTTGCGGAACGGGTGCTTAAGACGTAGGCTGATAAAAGAATTGCCATGACCAAAGAGACCACTAAGTTAACAGTTTTTGAATGACCAATCATTTTCATTTTGCTAACCCCCTACCACTCCTTTGCCACCAATGTTTTGCAGCAGCCTCATTAACCGGTGCAATGAACTGGCGCTCAAAGAAATTCATGTAGGCATCACGTGCCATGTGTCGCAATAAATCACCATCTTGTGTAATGGAAATTTCACCAGTCTCTTCAGAAACAACTACCGTAATCGCATCACTTGCCTCACTAATGCCGACGGCAGCACGGTGCCGCGTTCCCAATTCTTTTGGAATACGCGTGCTTTCTGAAAGTGGCAGATAAGCCGCTGCTACGGCAACACGATCATCATCAATGATCACCGCCCCATCATGCAACGGAGTGTTAGGAATAAATGTATTAATCAAGAGTTGGCTGGTAATATAAGCATCTAACTTAATACCAGTTTTAATATATTCATCTAAACTCGTGTCGCGTTTAATCGTGATTAGTGCACCAATTCGACGCTTTGACATATACTGTAAGGCTTCGTCAAGGCTCTTGATAAGTTGCTGTTCCTTGGCATTATCAATATGCTGACGACGCCATGTTAAACGTCGTCCCAAAGTCTCAAGCCCTCGTCGAATTTCTTGCTGGAAAATAACGACCAACGCAATTGGTGCCCACGTAATGAGTTGATCCATCAACCAAGACAAAGTCGTCAAGCCAATATACCAACTCACAACTTTAATTAAAATTACGACACCGACACCAAATAAAATTTGTAGCGCACGCGTGCCTTCAACAAATTGAATTACTTTATAGAGCAGAAACCAAATGATGGCAATATCCACAAGATGCATCAGATTATTCAAAGTAAAATAAGATAAAATATCCATGGTTGTTACTCTTCATCCCTTCCTGCTAAAGCTGCTGTTTCAGCATAGTTAATAAATTGACGAATGTTAATACCCGCCTGACGGGTAATTCTACCTTGTTCATAAAGTTGCTGGATTGTTTCACGCTGAACATTCAACGCTTTAACTTCAAGTTCCATACGATTTTTATCGTCCAAATCGCGCTGCTCAGGGGTATCATCATGCTTTTCATTTTCAATCCGATTGCGATAACCAACAATTAAATTATAAGCAGCTTGCCGTTCCATTCGATGTGAAACAGTATCACCGTTATACTTTTCCATGTATTCAGATAACGCCTTAATTGCTGCTTTAGAAGTCTCTGTGATGGCTAGCGATGTTTCTTGTCTAAACTTGTCAGTTGACTCATCTGAAAGCCAAATTCTAATGCTTCGTAGTCCACGTCTAATCAGAATCAATAACCATTGCGTTGAAATATGATAATGTTGGTCAGAATTAATTAAATTTTCCAGACGATCTAATCGTCTCGTCTGTGCAGAATAAGTAAGCACGGAAATCATTTCATCTGCCAATAACTGCCGCAAACGATCACGCTGTGCCTCTAAAGCCACAAAACGTAGTTCTCGGTCATTTTCAACATTGTGGGATGGATTTTTCTTATCAAGCTGCCGTCTGATTTGTGCCATAGTTTGTTGTTTGCGACTAATCAGCTCGTAAACGATAGTACGATTATCATCATTTTGTTGTTCGCGTAACACTTGTATCCCAATTTGAATCGCAAAAATACGAGCCTGTGCTTCTGTTAAATCAACTTTACTCTTTTTTGGTGCGGTTGGCTCAACTTCAGCAATTTCAGGTTGCGTAAAATCATGAGTTGCCCACTCTTTAGTCACAATCGGAAGCATCACAGTGGCGACTAACAAACTCATAATCACAACAACTGCTGCCACAAAAATGAGCAAATTACGCTGTGGAAATGCACTACCGTCATCAATAACGGACGGCACTGTCAACACCGCTGCCATCGTAACGGCGCCACGCACGCCCGTCAAACCAGACGTGACAGCTGTTCGAAATGAAACACGTCGTTCTCTATGTTGTAAATGGTAAGTAATTTGCGTTCCGTACGCCCAAACCGTCCTGATAGCAAACACAATAAACCAGACAGTAACACCGTAGAAAATTGCCATACCGGTATGTATTTGGGTACTACGAAAAATACTAGTCATAGCAGCTGGTAACTCAATTCCTAATAACACAAAGATTGTGCCATTAAGTAAATAAACAAAAATTTCCCATGTTCGAACGGCTACCACGCTAATTTCTGGGGACCGCGCATTAATATGCTGGTCGCTTAAAATTTTGGACAAGACACCACCAGCTACAACAGCAATAACCCCAGATGAATGAAACACACCTTCTGCAATCCAATAAATAATAAAAGGCATTACTAATGTCACAACAGTGTGAAAAACCACATCATTTAAACCAGCACGATCAAATGAATCTCGTAACCAACTTACAAAACTACCAATCACCAAACCAACAATCAAACCAACGATGGTCATCCAGAAAAAGTTACCAATCGCACTACCAATTAAAAAAGTACCTGCAACAGTGGCTTTAATGGCGGTGTTGAAGCTCACCAAACCGCTGGCATCGTTGATTAGACTTTCCCCAGAAACAACATGCATCACGTTAGCTGGTAATTTGACACGTCTGGCAATAGCTTGCACAGCAACTGGATCAGTTGGTGATACAACTGCCGCTAATGCCAAGGCAACCGATCTAGGAAACTGTGGAATTAATAAATGAATGAAGAAACCACCCACTAACGTAGTCAATAGAACTAATATGATAGCATTGCCCAAAATTGGACCACGTAATTCCCATAATTCCCGTTTTGGGAAGCGCCAAGCATCATTAAACAGCAATGGCGCAATAAATAACAACATAAACCAATGCGAATCGACATCAACATAAATACCAAATGTAAAAGCCAAAAATAACCCAATCACAATTTGGAACAAACTAACTGGGATTTCGGGAATAAAATGAGAGATAACATTTGAAACCGTAACAGCAATAATTAATATAACGATTAATTCTAATATTGCCATGTGTTATCTTTCTCCCATAATTCTAACTTCTGCTTCCAATGTCACACCATATTTATCTCGCACTGTTTGCTGGACAAGCTTAATCAAATCTTCGTAGTCGTTGCCTGTACCATGCGCCACATTGACCATAAATCCTGCGTGTTTCTGCGACACTTCAACACCACCAACTCTGACACCTTGCAAACCGGAATCCATGATTAGCTTCCCAGCAAAGTATCCAGTTGGTCGTTTGAACACCGAACCATTGGATGGATAATTTAGGGGTTGCTTGTTCGCACGCTTAAAATTATTCTCATCCATACGAGCTTTAATCATTTCAGGTTTCCCTGATTGCAGGGTAAATGTTGCTCGTAAGATAATGCCATGATTATCTTGAAAAATCGAGTGGCGGTAATCAAAGTCAATCGCTTCATTACCAAATGTCTTTATCTCGCCACTAGGTAACAAAGCATCTACTGAACTTATGACCATATCAGTTTGCCCACCATACGCACCAGCGTTCATAAATACTGCACCACCAACAGTACCCGGTATTCCTGCTCCCCATTCGAGACCAGTCAGTCCATGTTCAAAAGCCTGTTCAGCGACCCAAATAAGATCTGCACCGGCATCCGCAATAATCACATTATGACTAACCTCAATGTCATGCAGATCGTGCAATAAAATAGTTAATCCACGTAGGCCACCATCTCGAACCACTAAATTTGATAGTCGACCAAACACTTGCACCGGAATTGATTTATTTTTTGCCCAAACGAGTAATTTTTTTAAATCACTTTGTGATTTTGGTACTGCGAGGTAATCAACAACACCTCCGGCTTGCGTATAAGCATAAGGCGCCAGCGATTGTTGTTCTAGTATTTCTATTTGCTCAAAATGCATGTTTTTTTCGTCTCCAAAGGCCATATATACCATTTTACCAAACTTTAAGACATTCTTCGATGGTAGACGGAATTTGTTTACCATATTTTTCAATCATTTTTACGAAATTGATAACATTAATTATTTAATCCATAAAAAAAATCACTTGTTAGAAGTGATTTTCTCTTAATTACTGGGCGTCTTTGTCGTCACTGTCACCCTTGAGGCCTTTAACAAAACCTTTGGCAGCATCAACAGCGTCATGTGCCGTATCGCGTACTTTTTGCACATCATCTTTTGCTTGACCTTTTAGTGACTGTGTCTTTCCTTCAACTTCACGCTCTTTATCACCTGTCAACCGACCTTCAAGTTCTTTTGCTTTACCAATCAATTTATCAGTAGCGTTTTGTAATTTGTTGTCTTCTGCCATGCTTTTTCTCCTTTATTGACAATACTTTAGCTAATCTTCATCAAACCATAGCGCAATTTCACGCTCGGCAGCTTCAACTGAATCAGAACCATGGACAATGTTCATCATCGCTTCAACATCCCATTCACGACCCAAATCACCACGAATCGTTCCCGGTGCGGCCTTTGTTGGGTTAGTCGTTCCCATCAGCGTGCGCCAACCAGCGACGATGTTCGTGCCTTCACCCACCATTGCAATAACCGGTCCAGAGGTCATATAGCGTAACAAAGATGGATAAAATGACTTGCCAACATGTTCGGCATAATGTTGTGCTAACAACGTTTCATCTGGCAATACCATTTTCATTTTGGTAATATGGTAACCTTTATTCTCAATTCGCCGAATAATTTCGCCGATTTTAGCGCGTTTCACACCATCTGGTTTAATCATCATAAATGTTCGTTCAGTCATCGTGAGCTCCTTTGATTAGCTTGTACTTCTATTTTACCTAATAAATAAAGCGGTTACAAGTCAATGCTTTCGGGCAGTTCGCTTGACATCTTCTGGGCGATATGTCATTGCCATGCCCTTCAACAAATTACGCAAGTAACGATCACCAGCCGCCTTGTAATTACGGTGGTCCGGTCGTCGCAATATGGCACTTAATTCACTTTTAGAAATAGTAATGCCAGCCGTCTTCATAAAGCTCATTAAATCATCGCTAGTGTAACCCATTGCAATTTTCAGTTTTTTAATGACCACATTATTAATACGATCATCATTGGTCATATCAAATGTCGGTGGAATTGGCTTCAAATCAGCACCAGTTTTATGACCGCGCTGCGAAATGATTAAACCATTCATAAAAGATTCCAACATTATGATTGAAACTTTTTCATCTCGCTTAGTTTCTGGTGTCTGTTTGGTTAACAAATCATGTAATTGTTGCTCATCAATTGTGACACCGCCCAAATCAAAAATCGTGATCATATCAGCATTTTTGATATTAAGTGCGTACCGCAATCGAATAATAATATCGTTGTTATTCATCATTTCTCCAAATTAGTAGGGATGATTATCATATTCTTCCCAAGCTTCATGCGCGTCTTGAATGCGCTTAAACATTTTTTCCATTTCATTTAATGTGAAACTTGTCAATACTGGACGTCCGTGCGGGCAATTATAAGGGTTCTCTGTCTGCGTCAATGATTGCAAAAGTGTACGTGCCTGCAAATCACTCAGATGCATATTGGCCCGAATTGAACGTTTGCAACTCATCATAATGGCTGTTCGTTCACGAAATTCTGCAACGGTTAAATGACCATCCCTTAAGATCCAGTCTACCATCTCTTTAATCGTATCTTCTTCTTGACCTTTGACAAACCACGTTGGATGTTCACGAATAATCACTGTTGTCGCCCCAAAAGGTTCTAGATGTAATCCAACCTGTTCTAAATCGGCTTCATGATCAGCAATTTTCAACATATCTGCTGCCGAATATGTAATCGTAATGGGTACTAACAAACGTTGCTTATCCTGCCCCACAAGCCCAATTTTTTCTCGATAATATTCATATTTAACACGCTCTTGAGCAGCATGTTGATCAATAAGATACAAGCCTTCACTACTTTGGGCAAATAGAAATGTACCGTGCATTTGTCCAATATAATCTAATTCTGGAAATCCACTTTGGTTTTTGGGCGCGACATCTAGGATTTGTTGGTCAGCAATCATTTTGGCATGATAATTCGGTATCTCTTCGGCAATCTGATTGACTGGTTCATTGTCAAAGGCCGATACCGCGTCTTCATGTTGATACTTATTAGCAAAAGACTTTACTGCTGAATCAGCTAATTGACCTTTATCCGTTACCGACACAACCGCGTCTTCATCTATTGTTGTTGGTGCAACTACTGGTGGCTTTTCACTTGACGTCCACGGTGCTAATTGTTTAGCTTTGGGCGCCGGCTGATGAGTCTCTTGGGGTTTACCATACAAATTTTCATAGGCATCGGGAATTAAATTTTCATCGGCCAGTCGATCTTTAATCGTTTTGATGATTAAATCAGCCAGTTCGGTCTCTTTTGATAATCGTACTTCGGATTTTTGCGGGTGAACGTTAACATCGATTAATAACGGACTAGTACTAACATTAACCACACCCATTGGAAAACGACCAACCATTAATTTAGAACCGTAGCCGCGAATCACAGCGTTTGAAACAGCAAAATTTTTAATGAATCGACCATTTATTAAAATGGTTAAATAATCTCGTGAGCCTCGTGTCAATTCTGGTAGTGAAATGAAGCCAGTCACGTTGAAATCATCATCTTCACCACTGATTTCTATCATTTTTTGCGCAACATCACGACCATAAATAGCAGCAACCACCTGTTGCTGGTTACCATTGCCAGTCGTTTGCAATAAATTCCGACCATCAGCTGTCACAGTGAACGCAATATTGGCATAAGACAAGGCAATACGATTCATAATATCTGCAATCCGCGACATTTCTGTTTGCGGGCGCTTGAGATATTTTAAACGCGCTGGTGTGTTGTAAAATAAATCTCTAACCGTTACCACAGTTCCCCGACGACCATTTGCGGGTGTCGCTGATACTTGCTTCCCGCCCTTGATATGATACATCAGACCAGTGTTTGAAGTCGCAGTGGTTGTATTCAATGTAACGTCTGCAATTGCAGCAATTGATGGTAAGGCTTCACCTCTAAATCCCAAAGACATAATATTAAATAAATCATGGCGATCATTAATTTTGCTCGTTGCATGTCTGGTAAATGCCAGCGGCACATCTTCAGGGTCAATGCCATCACCGTTATCAACGACGCGAATCATTGATTCACCAGCATCTGCCACTAAAATTTCAATTTGAGTGGCACCCGCATCTATGGCATTTTCAACCAGCTCTTTGACAACACTAGCTGGTCTCTCAATCACTTCACCCGCTGCAATTTGGTTGGCTAAAAGATTAGATAATTCATGTATTCGTGCCATTATTTATGACCTCAATTTCTTCAAATCTGCTAACAAATTCAATGCGTCTAGTGGCGTCATTGTGGCAATTGTAATCTGATCTAATTTTGCTAACAACTTTTCAGTGTTCTGATCTACCGCGTCCACATTAAATAGTGCCACCTGTTGACTCGTGGGTTCTTCAATTGCATGTTTAGTTTTACCTTCTTGCTCCAAATCAGCCAAAATGTTGGTCGCATTTGCAATCAATGTTTCGGGTAATCCAGCCAAAGCTGCCACGTGAATTCCGTAGGATTTGTCGGCTGGTCCTGCTTGAATTTGATGTAGAAAATGAAGATTACCTGTTTCATCTTCAACCGCACCAACATGAACATTAACAATGCTTTCGTGTTGATTTGCTAATGCTGTTAGTTCATGATAATGAGTAGAAAAAAGCGTCTTGGCATGGACATGAGCATCCAAATATTCAATAATTGCTTGCGCAAGTGCCATACCATCATAAGTAGCAGTGCCACGACCTAACTCGTCAAATAAAATCAAGGAATGTGCAGTGGCTTCTTGCAACGCCAAATTTGCTTCTGCCATTTCCACCATGAATGTTGATTGCCCCATTGCCATATCATCGTTGGCCCCAATTCGGGTAAAGATTTGATCAAACACCGGCAATATCGCGCTATCTGCGGGTACGAAACTCCCCATTTGTGCTAACATCACAATTAACGCTAATTCTCTCATGTACGTTGATTTTCCGGCCATATTTGGTCCTGTAATTAATTGCATGCTGGTATCTTGATCCAGAAAAACATCGTTAGCAACAAATTCACCAGTAGCTAATAACGATTCGACGACAGGATGACGGCCTTGTTTGATATCAATGACATTGTTATTCGTAAACGTCGGCCGCACAAAACGATGACCATCAGCCACATCTGCTAAGCTTGCTAATACATCTAAACGCGCTACGTGTCGCGCTAAGGTCTGAAGGCGATTGATGTTAGCCTTGACCCGTTCTCGTACCGTGAAAAACAACTCGTATTCGCGCTCCGTTCGCTTGAGCTGAGCCTCATTAATCAGGCTTTCATGTTCTTTTAATTCAGGTGTGACAAAGCGTTCTGCATTTGTCAATGTTTGTCGCCGTTCGTAGCGCCCTTCAGGTAGCTTGGCAACGTTGGCTCGCGACACTTCAATGAAAAAACCAAAATTTTTATTGTATTTCACTTTTAGTGTGTTAATACCCGTTGCAGCACGTTCATCAGTTTCTAACTGTGCTAACCATTGTTGGTTTTCTGTTAAAACACGACGATATTCATCAATCTTCTGGTCAAAGCCTGTGTTAATCAGATCACCCTCACGAACACTAACTGGCGGATCATCAACGATCGCTTCATCAATTAACCCTGCTAAGTCAGCCATTGCATCTAATTCACCACCGGCTGCGCTCAAAATACGATCACCCTCAGCCAAAACTGATTTCATCCCCGGAATAGCAGATAACGATCGCTTCAACTGCACCAATTCACGGGGATTCATTGTTCCCATTGCCGCACGTGCCGCCAACCGTTCCAAATCATAAACTGATTTTAAATGGTCTTGTAGTGCACCACGAACAAAAAAAGCAGATTGAAAGGCCGCAACAACATCTAATCGATGGTTAATGTCATCAACATCACGCAATGGCTTCAGTAACCATTGTTTTAACAATCGCCCGCCCATTGCCGTTTTGGTTTCATCAATCAACCCTAATAGTGAGCCAGATTTTTTATGTGTTCGAGCATTTTCGACTAAATCAAGATTAGTACGTGTGTCTTGATTGAATTTAAGGTAAGCAAGACGCTCGTAACTTTCAGCCGGAACAATGTGTTCGAGATTACGACGTTGTGTATCAAATAAGTAGTTCAACAAAAGTGCTGTAACGCTTGCCTCACTTGCATTGGCTAATCCCTGAGTTAAAAAGCTCACAGTAGCATTCGCTTCAGCCGATTCTTGAGTTGATACTACCAACCCTTCTTCACCTAATTGATTAGCCAGCTGTAAGGTGATTGTTTGTTCATCATTTTTTAACAGCACCACTTCTTTAACTTCAAGAGAACGTAATTCATCAATTACATCACTAAAACGCTTAATCGTTGTTACTTTTAATTCACCAGTTGATAAATCAATATAGCTGAGACTGAAGCGTTTGTCATCTGGCAAAATTGCTGCTAAATAATTATTTTGCTTGTCATTTCCAGCACCTCCAAGCATTTTAGTACCGGGTGTTATCAGTTGGACAACATCACGTTTTACCATGCCTTGTGCAACCGCTGGGTCTTCCATTTGCTCAACAATAGCAACTTTATAGCCTTGGTCTACTAAAATATCAATATAATTTTGTGCGGCATGATGGGGAATGCCAGCCATCGGCACTGGATTTGCAGCATTTTTATTACGTGCCGTCAATGTTAATTCTAATAATTTTGCACCTAAAATGGCATCATCTTCAAACAACTCGTAAAAATCTCCCAAACGATAAAACACGAACGCGTCGGGATATTGCTTTTTGATTTCGTGATACTGTACCATCATTGGTGTGTCAGCGGTTTTGCCCATAATCAATGCCTCTTTTCATACTTATCATTTTACCATACGCTATTTTACAACTTGCTAATAAAAACGTTCACATACACCAAATGATGTCACGTGAACGATTAACCTATCTTGCCAAATTATGATTTTTCACCGCGCTTAAAGACAGTAACACTCTCAATATGCGTGGTCTGTGGAAATTGGTCGAGTGGTTGAATGTCACCATCAATCACGTAACCATTTGCTAAAATTTCGACAGCATCACGCGCCAACGTAGCTGGATTGCAACTGATGTAAACAAACGTTTCAGGTGCCATGGTACTAACTGCTTCAATCAACTCAGAAGTTAGCCCTTTTCGTGGTGGATCAACAAACACAACGTTGGGTTTTAATCCCTCATCTGCCCACTTCTCCATTTGCTCTGGTGCATCGGCTAACACAAACTCAACATTATCAATGTGATTATTATGTGCATTCTTTTCTGCGTCAGCAACAGCACCTTCAATCACTTCAACACCATAAACTTTTTTCACCTGATCAGCAACTGACAAAGTAATGGTTCCAATACCAGAGTAAGCATCAACTACTGTATCTGTGGATTTTAATCCAGCTTTTTTTGCAGCTAATGTATAAAGTACAGATGTTGTCTGTGGGTTCACTTGATAAAATGAATTTGGTCCAATCACAAAATCTTTACCCATTAACTGATCATGAATATCATCCGCGCCCCAGATTGTTTCATTCCAATCACCCATAATCACATTAGTATCATGGTTGTTAATATTGTGAATAAAACTCTTTAGTTCTGGTAACTTTGCTCGTAATTTGTCGGCAATTCCTTCGGCTTCAGGCAAACGTTTGGTATTAGTAACAATAACGACCATCAATTCGTGTGAGTAATAACCACGGCGAGCCATAATGTGCCGGACGACACCTTTTTTGGTATGTTCATCATAAGCAGACAAATTGTAGTCTCGCAAAATATCTCGTGTGACACGAACTGCTTCATCAACTTTTGGATCTTGGATATAAAAATTGTCGACTGGTACAAGCTTATGTGACCCTCGACGATAAAATCCGGTTGTCAGTTGACCATTAATCATTTGCACCGGAACCTGCGCCTTATTACGATAAGCCGTAGGATTGGTCATCCCAATGGTTGGTGCAACAGTAACTGGTACGTTAACCTTTTTGAATAATTGTTCAATTTGATGTTGTTTAAACTTAAGTTGCGCGTCATATTTTAAATTGGCTAATGGTGCAATCCCTGTGGTAATCGCAACTTGATCAACATCGGACATGCGATCAGGTGAGATAGTCACACGTTTGGTAACACGTCCAAATGCATAACTTTTTAAAACTTTTGTAATGATAACACGAACAATTTCACCAGGAATTGCGTCAACAACAAAAATTGGAAAATTATCAATTTTGATGACACCCATTCCTTGATAGGTGATATCAATCACTTCCGCTTCAACTTCTTGGTTCTTACTAACTGGTGCTTTTGTTGGATAAACTCGATTAGCTTTCGCCATGATAATAACTACTTTCTCGCGTCTTTTGATACGCACTTAAATAAAATTGCAACAGGAACACGTTTGCTAAATAATCAATTCTCTAATTTTTCTGCAGCTTCAACAAACTTGCGTTTGGCATCACTAACAACTGTCTCAGACATGCCTGAACGATTAGCCACAAACTCGATATGTTGCTGCAAATCAGTAAATACCATTGGTGCATCTCCACCATATTCACCATCAATATTGACCTTCATTTGTGCATTATTTAATGGCAAAATTTCAACTTTATTGGTCTTTTTGTAAATCAAATTTGGGTTGTTAATATGCTTGCCACCATTGATCATTTGGGCAACCATTTGTAGTATTTGTCCCAAATTGGACTCTTTAATAATGAGTAATGTGAACCGACCATCGTCGAGTTGTGCATCAGGTACAATTGATTCAAATCCACCGACCGAATTGGTTAATGCCAAAAAAATCATGGAAATACTACCAGAATATTCACCGTCGTCATATTGAACCGTCGCATTGACCGGCTTGATGCGAGTCAACAATTCTGCACCTTTGACCAAATAAGCAAGATAACCATACAAAGACTTCATCAATGATGGCACTGCATAAGTCACTTCACTAATGGTCCCCAATGCGGCAATATTCATGAAATATTTGGTTTTGTCATCTTTATCAATTTGACCAATATCCATTTTAATGGTCTCATTTTGTAAAATCACCTTGGCGGCTTCTAGAGGTTCGTCACGAGGTAATTTTAAAGCACGTGCATAATCATTAGTTGTTCCCGCTGGAATGACAGCCATCATAGGGCGTTGCTTCAAAGGTGACAATCCATTAACAACCTCGTTAATCGTGCCGTCACCACCAGCTGCAACAATTAAATCAAAACCTTCTTCGGCAGCCCGCTTAGCTTCTTTAGCAGCACTCATTGGCTCAGGTGTTGTCGCAAAAGCAGATGTTTCGTAACCAGCCTTTTCGTAGACAGATAAAATATCAAGCATTTCACGTTTAATTGCTTCTCGACCAGAAGTTGGATTATAGATAATTCTTGCTCGTTTCATAGTTAAGCATGTTAACCGACATAGTAACGTCAGTCACATGTTTCCTTTCTGAGAAATATATGTACATGAAGCAATGCATTTGCTTCACTAAATTAACAATTGGTTTAGCGTTTGTTTAACTCTGCTAACAACAATTTGTTCAAAACACTAGGATTTGCTTGACCTTTTGACATTTTCATCAATTGACCAATCAAATAACCAGTAGCACGATCTTTTCCACCCTTAAAGTCTTCAATTGATTGTGGATTATTATCCAACACTTCAGTAATCCACGCTAGCAATACATCGGGGTCGCTCAGCTGCACGAGGCCATGTGCTTTTGCGAACGTTTCAGGTTCTTCCCCTGTCATGATTGCTTCAAAAACTTGTTTAGCTTGTTTGGTTGAAATTGTACCATCTTCAATCAATTTCACCATGCCTGCCAAATGTTCAGGTGTCAGCTCTGTATCTTGCAATTCTACTTGGTGTTTGTTCATATACGCATTGACATCACCAATCAAATAATTTGCTGCACGCTTAGGATCGGCACCGGCAGCAATTGTATCATCGTAAAAATTAGCCATTGCGAGTGTCTGTGTCAATACTTCAGCATCATATGGTTCGATACCAAGGTCGTTAACGTAATGATTACGACGATCCCCAGCTGATTTAGGTAGACTCGCTGCAACTTCATCAATCCATGTTTGATCGATAACAACTGGTGACAAATCAGGTTCTGGAAAATAACGGTAATCATCAGCGCCTTCTTTGACACGCATTAAAATCGTTGACTTCGTGGGTTCATCATATCGTCGTGTTTCTTGACGAATTTCACCACCAGCGCGAAGTACTTCAGCTTGACGTTTTTCTTCAAATATCAACGCGTTGCGAACATAGTTAAACGAGTTGATATTTTTCATTTCAACCTTGGTTCCGAAAGTATCTGATCCGTATGGTCGAATTGAGATATTGACATCAGCACGCATTTGCCCTTCTTGCATTTTGGCTTCAGACACCCCTGTGAACAAAACGGCTTGACGTAATTGTTCAAGGTAAGCATATGCCTCTTCTGGTGAGGCAATGTCCGGTTCAGACACAATTTCAATCAACGGTGTGCCTTGACGATTCAAATCGACATACGAATAACCGTCGCTACCGTGCGTGTTTTTACCAGCATCTTCTTCAACGTGCATTTCTTTAATACGAACACGTTTCACTGTACCATCTTCCAATGTCACATCCAAATAGCCATTCGTGCCAATTGGCGTTTGTGATTGTGTTGTCTGATAGGCCTTAGGATTATCAGGGTAAAAATAGTTCTTACGGTCCCAACGAATAAAGGGTGAAACAGTTGCGTGCAAAGCCAATGCCACGCGCATTCCATATTCAAGTGCGCCTTTATTGGCGACCGGTAAAACGCCGGGATAACCAAAATCAATCACATTTGTATTTTCGTTAGGCTCGTCGCCATAATGCACCGGCGAAGGTGACAACAGCTTAGAGTTTGTTTGCATTTCAACGTGGACTTCAAGTCCAATTGTTGTTTCAAAATTTCCAGTTCCCATTTGTGTGCCCCTCCTTTTTAATACTTTTTTGCAATGTCTGGATGCTGATCAAACAAGTGGCTTGCTTGCTCGTAAGCATATCCTGTTTGGTAAACAGTCTCTTCGTCAAACGGCTTACCAATGATTTGCAAACCAACTGGGAGTCCATCAACAAAACCTGCATTGACTGATAACCCTGGCAATCCAGCTAAATTAACCGGAATTGTTAACACATCTGCCAAATACATAGCTGTTGGATCATCGACTTCTTCACCCAATCCATAGGCAACAGTTGGCGCAGTTGGTCCAACGATAACATCATACTTTTCAAAGACTTTGTTAAAATCTTCAATTAATAACGTTCTAATCTTGGCAGCTTTTTTGAAGAAGGCGTCATAAGCACCAGCTGACAGAGAGAAAGTTCCTAACATGATACGGCGCTTCACCTCGTCCCCAAATCCTTCTGAACGTGTTTTAACATATAAATCTTCCAAATTTTTGACATCATCAGCTCGGAAACCATAACGTACACCATCATAGCGCTGTAAGTTAGACGAAGCTTCTGAAGACATAATAATATAATAGGCTGCAACACCATATTTTGTGTGTGGCAGGCTGACTTCATCCACCGTAGCACCTAAAGCTTCCAATTGAGCGATGGCAGCTTTAACCTGCTTTGCCACTTTAGGATCAATACCTTCTCCAAAATATTCTTTTGGTACAGCAATTTTCAAGCCCTTAACATCACCCGTTAATTTCGCCGAAAAGTCAGGTACTTCACGTTGAGATGCTGTTGAATCGTGCGCATCAAAACCAGCAATTGCACTCAAAACAGTAGCATTGTCCTTAACCGTTCGTGTGAAAGGACCAATTTGGTCCAACGATGATGCCATTGCAAACAATCCCCAACGTGATACACGACCATAAGTTGGTTTCATGCCAACAATACCATTAAAGGCAGCTGGCTGGCGAATTGAACCACCAGTGTCAGAGCCTAAAGCAAATGGTACTTGTCCACCCGCAACAGCAGATGCAGAACCACCTGATGAACCACCAGGCACCTTACTGTGGTCCCATGCGTTCGTCGTTTTTTTGTAATAAGAAGTTTCCGTTGAGCCACCCATCGCAAACTCATCCATATTAGTTTTACCAACTGAAACCGCACCACTATTGGATAACTTTTCAACCACTGTGGCATTATAGATTGGTTTAAAGCCTTCTAAAATATGTGAAGCCCCCGTTGTTTGAATGCCTTTTGTAGCTAAGTTATCTTTTAACCCAACTGGAATGCCCGTCAACACATTGTCAAAATTACCTTTTTCGTCAATTAATTTTGCTTGTGCTAACGCCTCATCAGGGTTAGTTGAAATAAACGCTTGTAATTGTTCGTCCGTGTTGGCAATATTGTCAATCGTGGCTTCAGTCAGTTCCGTTGCCGTGATTTCTCTATTAACCAACTGATTATGCAATGATGCTAAATCATGCTCAAAATAATTAAATGTCATATTTACTCACCCTCGCCATCTAGAATTGCTGGAACTTTAATTAATCCAGCTGCTGCCAAAGGCGCATTATCCAATAGTTCTTGCTTTTGTCCCCAATTATCTGCGACATCATCTCGCAAATGATTGACTGTCTCGGTTACAGAATAAGTTGGATCGACATTATCCGTACCAACTTCGCTCAAGGTATCAAAAATATTTAAAATGTCACTCAATTGTGTTGTAAATTGATCTAGTTCTGCGTCGTTAAACGCTAATTTTGCTAGACCGGCAACATGAGCAACTTCGTCACGTGTTATTGTTGTTTCAGCCATGTGTGAGATAGTTCCTTCCAAATTTATATACTGTATTATTTTACCATACTCTATCAGGTCATTGCCCTTGCATTTCAAGACATTTCATGTATAATTGAATACGTTGTATAAACAACACGACCAAATACTTTGTTTGACGTCTCACCGTCGTTTTACACAGTTTTTGGTGACATTTTAGAAAGGTGGATATGATTATGGCCCTTACACAAGAACGTAAGAACGAAATCATTAAGGAATATGCCCGCCACGAAGGCGATACAGGTTCAGCAGAAGTACAAATCGCAGTTTTGACTGCTGATATTAACGAGTTGAACGTACACATGGCAGCTCACAAACATGATTTCCACTCACAACGTGGTTTGATGAAGAAAATTGGTAGTCGTCGTAACTTATTACGTTACCTCCGCAATACTGATATTCAACGTTATCGTGAATTAATCCAACGCTTAGGCTTGCGTCGTTAATCTTCGGATTACTTGAAAGCCTCGTATCAAATTTAAGGAGAAAAGACATATGCCTGTTATTGAATCAGCAATTCAACGTGTTCGTCTTACGAAAAAGCAACATGATCGTAACGAACCCCAAATCAGTGCTTACCGTACAGCTGTTAAAAAGTTTGAAAAAGCTTCAGTTGCCGGAGCAGATAATTTGGCAGAACTATATAAGGCTGCTTCTTCAGCAATTGATCACGCCTACTCAAAAGGTTTGATTAAGAAGAACAAGGCTTCACGTGAAAAGTCACGTCTAGCTAAGTACGTTAAGTAATTAACAACCAGTCAAAAAAGACATGACATTATTCAATGTCATGTCTTTTTTACTTTGTTTAACGTGCATCCCCACGCTTTTTATTGGCTTTGCGTGTTGCACGCATTTCTTGACGCTGTGCAATACGCCGATCCATTTGATCTTGACGCTTGATTGCATTTTTAATACGTCTTTTATAACCAGGCTTAACTATTTTTTTCTTTTTCTTAACCATGCCAACCATAGTTGGATCTAATTTCTTTGTGGTTGCAACACGTTGCGTACGGGCACGACGGTCTTTCACGTCAACAATTTCATTGTCTTTAATTTGTTTTGCTTTAAAGTCGATGCCAAGTGACTCCAACTCCGCTACTTCATCTTCTTCATCTGGACCATATAATGTGATTGCCAAACCAGGCAATCCATTTCGACCAGTACGACCAACGCGATGGACGAAAAATTCTAGTTCATCTGGAATATCATCATTAATGACATGCGACACACCTTCGATATCAATGCCACGAGCTGCCAAATCAGTAGCTACAACATACTGATACTCTAAATTTTGAATGGCTTTCATTACACGGCGACGTTCACGTGGTTCGATATCACCATGAATTTCAGCTATTTTCAAACCGTGTCCACGCAAATAACTTGCAATTTCCTTTGCGCGCTCTTTCGTGTTTGCAAACACTAATGCCAAATATGGATTACCTACCGTGAGAACTTGCAACAATACATCATTTTTATCTTTTGATTTTGTCGCTAATAACCAATTATCTATTGTATCAGCAATTACTGTCGAAACCGGGATAGCTTCAAAATGTGGATTGTCGAGATACTTTTTTAAAAATGGTTTTAGTTTTTCTGGCATTGTCGCACTAAAAACGAGTGTTTGCAATGATTCTGGCATTGCACCCGCAATATAATCAACCTCACTCAAAAAACCCATATCAAGCGTCATGTCTGCTTCATCAACAACTAAAGTATGAACCGCGTGTAACTTTAATGCACCTGATTCAACCAAATCTTTAATACGACCGGGTGTCCCAATCACAATTTGTGGCTGTTGATGTTCTAAATGCTTAATTTGCCGTTGTTTATCAGTACCGCCCACAAATTCAGAAATGGTAATATCCGGATCAAACTGTTCAGCAAATGTTTTTGTTGCTTGTGTAATTTGAGCTGCTAATTCACGCGAAGGTGTCGTAATCACAGCTTGAACATATTTTTGTTTCTGTTCCAATGCGTTGAGAATTGGAATCAAAAATGTATGTGTTTTACCAGAACCTGTTTGTGATTGTCCAACAACATCACGTCCTTGCAACACGTCAGGTATTAACTTTGCCTGAACTGGCGTTGGTTCGTAAAACCCAATCGCACTTAATGCTGTAATAATTTCGGGTTTTAAATTAAATTGTCCAAATTGGTTTGCTTTTTCAGCCATCAATCTTCCTTTTCTACACCATATTTTTCTATAAGCGCATTATCTAAAATTTTCACTAATCGCGTAATATCATTTTTATCCTGAGCCCATGCACCAGAGGCCATTGGATGTCCACCACCATCAAATTGATTAGCGATTTGATTAATTACAATCGTTTTTGATCTTAAACGTACTCGGAAATTGCCTTCATCTTGTTCCTCAAAAATTGCCCAAGCCTTCACGCGGTCAATTTTTGAAGGTAGTGGTACGACAAAAGCTGTCCCTGACTCTTGCAAATTAAATTTTTTAACCAATTCTTTAGTCATGACAATATAAGCAAAACCTGAAGGCAAAATGGTCAAATTTTGTAATAAATAACCAGACAACTTTGCAGCATTTTCGGAAATCGTCTCCATGTGATGATGAACAGTCTCATAGTCAAAATGATATTTAAATAACTCGGATACAACGCGGAACGTTTCAGAATCCATGCCGTACATAAAGCGACCAGTATCACCAACAATGCCAATATATAATAATCTGGCCGCTTCTTTTGTCATTACAAGTCCTTGGTCCTTTAGCAACTCGTAGAACTCATAAATCATCGTGCTTGTAGCAGAATGACCTTCCTTAACCCATTGCCAATCACCATACTGATCATCATTTGGATGATGATCAATTTTGATAATTTCCAAACCATTGGGCCAACGTTGATCATCAACACGCGGCGCATTTGCTGTATC
Source organism: Leuconostoc falkenbergense (assembly GCF_014634805.1). GTDB lineage: Bacteria > Bacillota > Bacilli > Lactobacillales > Lactobacillaceae > Leuconostoc > Leuconostoc falkenbergense. The sequence goes on along the minus strand of NZ_BMBS01000006.1, from coordinate 2,554 downwards.
CGTAACAATCACCAAAGCTTTATTATAAGCGGCATCAGGAATTGTATCCATAAAAGGCTCAGTTTCACTCATCCAAGCCAATCCTGGCACAGATTTTCCAACAGCATATATCTTTTTTTCAGGAAAACTGGCTTGTAATATAGCTTTCAGGCCTAATTGTGAACCAAAGGCATCGGGATCTGGTCGTTGATGCCGATGAATAATAATGGTTTCGTAACGTTTAATTTGTTCTAATATTTGCTCTTCAATACTTGCCATGTCTATTCTTTCTCAAATACTATTTCCTACAATTGTATCATTAAAATAGCGACATTTCCTCAAAAGTCGCAGATTGTAAATTACTCATTGAAACCCCCAGCAATCGAACTGAAAAGTCGGGACCAATATTGTCATCAAACATTGTTTGTGCAGCCATGACAAGTGTTGCTTCATTCAGTGTCCAAGGATCATCTTGCGTAATGGCACGTGTTATCGTGTTAAACTGCTCATCTCTAATTTTGATATTCAAAGTACGGCCAACAATTTTTTGACGATTCATGCTCATAACTAAGCTATTTACTAACTTTTTAAATTCAATTTGAACGGCATTAGTTTCACGCAAGGCACGGTCAAAAGTTTCTTCTTTACCAACCGATTGTCGCTGTCTTTGCCATTCAACTGCACCAAAATGCACGCCGCGTGCCTGCCAATATAAATGTTCGCCCATTTTACCAAATTCAGTTTTGAGTTCTTCGCGTGACATCTGACGTAACTCCAAACCATTTGTAATGCCTAATTTGTCGAACTTCTCTTTCGTTTTTTTACCAACGCCACGGAAAGCACTTATGGATAAACAGTCTAAAAATTGCAATTGATTTTCATGATTAATTACGGTGACACCATTAGGTTTATTGTATTCTGACCCTAATTTGGCTAATAACTTATTATGAGAAACCCCAATAGAACTTGTTAAATGTGTTTCTTTTAATATCTGGTGCCTTATTTCAGCAGCCAAAGTTGCACCGCTTAAAACATTTGACGTTACATCCAAATAAGCTTCATCAAATGCAACAGGTTCAACCTTATTGGTAAAACGCCGAAAGATATCATGGATTTGTGCGGAAACGACTTTATATTTTGTAAAATTTGGTGAGAGGAATATACCATTGGGTGCTAAACGCTTGGCTTCAAAAGCACTCATTGCAGAGTGAATTCCCAATTGACGTGCAGCATAGTTTGCAGTAGCAACAACACCATGCCCGTTATTTTGAGTCGGATCTCTTGCAATGATTAAGGGTTTGAAACGCAATTCTGGCTGATCTCTCATTTCAATTTGTGCATAGAACGCATCCAAATCAACATGCAATATTTTGCGTTTATCAATTGTTGTCAAGAACTCTACCATGACTATATTTTATCATGGGAACACTTGTTCTTGCAGCTTATTTAGTACAATCTTTATGCTTAGTTCAACACAAAACGTTCAAACAAAATTTCTGGGTCTTGTTGTGTCGATTTCAAGAGTCTTTCCATATTTAGCATACCTAAATAACCCGAGCGTATATTTGTTAATTGGTGATTTTTTAAGATTTGCTTTGCTAATTTAACACGGTAAGGGTGTACTTTGAGTTGTGAGGCAATCGTTGCCTCATTGCCAGACAAACCAGCGACCTGCAATAATAATCGAAATTGACCAATTAATACAGCGTTGATACGTAAAGGTATTTCATTATTTTGTAACAGCTCCCGATATATTGTAACCGCTGCTTTTTGTTGATTTTTTATGACTGCCTCGACTAATGTAAAAGCCGTTGCAGTTAACGTATTTGGCACAAGACTGCTAACCGCCTGTAAATCTATTTTTTTAGTCTTATTGGCATACGCTATTAGCTTAGGTAATTCATTTTGCATATCAGAATAATGGGCATTGGTTCGCATGACAAGTTCATTAAGTGCATCTGGCATAATTTGATAATCACGCTGAGTTAATTCAGCCACGACTGCTTGTTTTGATTGCCGCTCATCTAGGACAGGTAATTCAACCAATTCAGACGTTTTCAGTAATGATTTTGTTATTTTTTTTCGTTTATCCAACTTAATGTTATTTGCAAAAAAAACAACAATGTTCTCCGACAAAGGCTTCTCAAGGAGTTGCAATAATAGGTCACTGTCATGATCAGATATTTTTCCTGTTGCTGTTAAAAACAATAGTTTACTCACAATAATAACACGACGTTCACCAAAAAAAGGCGCCGACATCGCGTCATTGATAACCATATCGAGTGGTTGATCAGATAAATCAAATTGTGAATAATTCATATCGCGATCTTCAGGTGCTACCAATTGTTTAAAAGCAAAAGCCGTCCTGCGTAACAGAATTTCTTCTTCTCCTGTGACAACATAGAAATTTGCCATAGCGTTATTGTCAATTTGTTGTTGCAGCTGCTTAAAATTCATGCGGTAATTTCACCTTAAAATATCCTTTTTCACCTTTATAAATATGGTAGATTGCAAGAATTAACCGAACACTGCAAACTGCTGAAAAACCTTTCGTGGTGATTGCCAGTTGAGTGTT
>NZ_BMBS01000005.1 GCF_014634805.1 Leuconostoc falkenbergense | reverse complement strand
TGAAAACACTCAACTGGCAATCACCACGAAAGGTTTTTCAGCAGTTTGCAGTGTTCGGTTAATTCTTGCAATCTACCTTAAGTAATGATTTTTTGAAAGGAATCGCGCGTACCAATCTGTTTACAATAGCTAAATCGCGTACAAAAAATAGACATGTCTCAAAATGAACAACAATATTTAGACTTAGCACAAAAAATTCTCGATGAGGGAACATTAAAGGGTGATCGTACCGGAACTGGTACACATTCACTGTTTGGCACACAAATGCGTTTCAATCTGCAAGAAGGATTTCCACTCTTAACCACAAAAAAAGTCTTTTTCGGCTTAATTAAAAGTGAGCTTTTATGGTTTTTACGTGGCGACAATAATATTCGCTTTTTGCTCGAACACAATAATCATATTTGGGATGAATGGGCTTTTAAAAATTGGGTTGAATCTGATGCCTATGCTGGTCCTGATATGAGTGATTTTGGCCGACGATCACAACATGATTCTGAATTCAACAAAGCATATCAGGAACAAAAAGCTATTTTTGTCGATAAAATCCTTCATGATGATGATTTTAAGGAAACGTTTGGCTACATTGGTGATGTGTATGGTAAGTTGTGGCGCGGTTGGGAAACAAATAGCCTAACTGCTGGTGAAGACACCATCGATCAAGTCAATCGTCTCATTAATCAAATCAAAACCACACCTGATTCTCGCCGATTAATTTTGACAGCATGGAACGCCGAAACCACACCACAAGCACCTTTACCTTCCTGCCACGTCTTAAGTCAATTCTATGTGGCTGATGGTAAGCTTAGTTTACAGCTATATCAGCGTTCTGGTGACTTTTTCCTTGGCGTGCCGTTTAACATTGCTTCATATTCCTTATTGCTTCATATGGTTGCTGCTCAAACTGGCTATGAGGTTGGCGATTTTATTCATACAATTGGCGATACACATATTTATAACAACCACATTGATCAGATTAACGAGCAACTTTCACGACCAATGCATAAACTGCCAAAATTATGGTTAAATCCTGAAGTAAAATCACTGTTTGACTACACAATGGATGACATCAAAGTTCTGGATTACGACAGCGAACCTGCTATCAAAGCACCTGTCGCTGTTTAAAAAAGCTATCCTAATTATTACGGGATAGCTTTTTTAGCTGCTTTTTTTCAGACATACTCCAATAATCACTTTGCGTCACAACAAATGAATCAAACAAATGAATATCCATTTGTTGCCCAAGTGTTGCAAGTCGCTGGCTAAAAGCAATGTCTGCTTTCGAGGGCATGACATAACCACTAGGATGATTATGAGCAATCATAAATCCTAGCGCATTGGCTTTCAAAACACGCTGGAAAATTTCTCTAGGTGACGCTTGCACGTGACTCACAGTACCAACAAAAACAGTTTCCCAACCAATAACATTTAGCTGTGCATCCAAAAGCGCCAAGCATAGCTGCTCTTGAGGCAAATGACCGATTTTTTTTTGAGCAAATATTCCCATTTTAGTCGAATATTTTGCGTTTAGTAAAATCGGCCTTTTTTGGAAAGCAACGGCTTTTCCTATTTCAACACCGATCAATAACGCTTGATTAGCAACTTCATTATGTGAAGCAAAGTCCTCAGCTGTATCATGCGTTATTTCATTTAACGTATATGGTTCAGGAAAGTAACGTTGAAAAGTACGTAGTGCAGAGCCTTCCTCTTGTCCAAATAGTCTATAAAATTGCTTAATTTTGTTAGTAATCATGTTGTTTACCTCTACAACATAATACGTTAACGTAAGCCCTTTCTCCCAAAATGTAATGCACTTAATGACAAAATGGCAGACAACACAATCAATACAACATCAATTCTAAATGTCCAAATGGTGCCCGAATGAGTTGCTACGACCAAATCACGAACATCATCGGCATGCTTTTGAAAAGTAGCGATGATACCGGCAGCTAAGGCAATCCCAATGGCGGCAGAATAATTATTAGTCGCTGAAAAAATTGAATTACCCGCGCTCTGAAAATTAACTGGCACCTGACTTATTGTGAAAGTCATGTTATTACCAAACCAAAAACCAGCACCAACCTGTATAACCATAAAGCCAAGTGTCAACCAGGTCAAACTAATCGGCAAAGACGCCATCAAAACAGTTCCCGTCAACATCAATATCAAACCAGTAATGATTGGTACACGCGCACCAAAGCGATCATATAGCCGACCTGATAAAATAGCCATCAGCGCGTATCCCAATGCGCCAGGCAGCAGTGCCAATCCTGCTACTTGAGAATTTTGCAATAATACAATTTGTAATACCATCGGAACCGCATAATTAAACGTTAAATTAACAACTTGTGTCGTAAACGAAGCTGCCATACCAAAGCGAAAAGTTTTATATTTGAAAATTGCCGGATTAATCAATGGATTGGCAATTCGCTTTGCAAGAAATAGATAACCCGCTAAACCAATTATCATCGCCACAATCATACTCAAACTTAAAGTATTAATCAATCCATGAGTGCTGGTACGTTCGATAACAGAAATACCCGCTACGAAGAACAAACTCAGCAGTAGCCAACCAATCAAATCTAGTTTTTCTTTTTTTAATGGTGCAACCTGTTGAATTGTCCACCAACCTAATACAAGTGAAAAAAGCTGAATTGGTAACACCACCCAAAACACCATATGCCAACCGTAATTTTGTGTTAAAAAGCCACCAAAAGCTGGTCCAATTGCTGGGGCAAACGAGATAATAAGTGACCCCAATCCGACCATTGTCCCGCGCTTTTTCTCTGGCACTTGTTCAAAAATCACGTTATACATCAAAGGAAAACCAACACCACCGCCAATTCCTTGTAGTAGCCGTCCAAACAATGTCCAGCCAAAATCACCGCTAATCGCATTAATTAATACACCAATTAAAGAAATAATAGTTGCAGTAATAAATTGACTACGGTTAGTAAAATTTTTCTTCAACCACGGTGATAAAATAACCACCATACTTGTCAGTAAAATCACACCAGACGTCAGCCACTGCACGACATTTGATGTGACATGAAATTCTGTCATTAATATCGGAAAGCTAACATTTAATGCTGTTTCTAACATAATGTCAGTAAATCCTAAAATCCCAATTGCCAAAACGCTAAAAACTAAGCGTAATGATAATTTTTCACTTTGCATACTCTTCTCTCACTTTACTTACAAAATATAATGAACCTGTTAATACCGTTAAATCAGCGTCAGATTGCTTTACAGCTGTTTGCCAGTTCACTGCTGTTTGCACTGGATATTTTTTTGCAGTTGCTTCAATATTCAAACTATGTCTACCGTTAGGCCCAGTAAATGGCACTAAGGTAATGGTAAAACGATCTTGAGTCAAAATTTCAGAAAAAGAATCTGTCACGTTTTTATCCATTAAACTGCCAATAATTAAATGAATCTTGCCTGTTGGATAGGACTTGATTAGTGCCTTGTACAAGGCGTGCAGCCCCTGTGCATTATGTGCACCATCAATCATTAGATTTGTACGCAATAGCTCAAACCGCGCAGGAAAACGTGTTGTCTCAAGTCCACGAGTAATGGCTGAATCTGGAATTTGTTCATCAAAAGCACGTACGGCAGCAATTGCGGTAGCTGTATTCACAATTTGATAATCTCCAGGCAGCCCAGGATTAAATTCACCCAAATGACCAACTATGACCTTTGAAGCATAGCTTTCAATAACGGATCGCGCCTCACCGGAAACTTGACCGATAACCACAGGCATGTCGTTGTGAATAATACCTGCTTTTTGTCGAGCAATATCAGCAATAGTGGACCCCAATAGGGCTTGATGATCCAAGCCAACGCTTGTAATGACAGCCACACGTGCATTTGGCATCACATTGGTCGAGTCAAGTAAGCCACCAATACCAACTTCAATCACTAGTGCGTCAAGGTTTTGTCGGGCAAAAAAAGTAAACATAATAGCTGTTAAGACTTCAAATTCAGTCGGAATATCTGGCGCCAAATCGCGATCAAGGTCAGTTAAAACATCTGCTACATCTTGGGTAGTTGACAGCAAATCCTCCGATGAAATCATTTGGTTATCAATTTGAATTCGCTCCCGAAAATCTGTAATAAAAGGCGAAATAAACAAACCAGTATGAAAACCCGCGGAATGCAATATGTTGCTTGACATAGTAGCAACAGATCCTTTCCCGTTAGTTCCTGTAATATGAATAGCCGGTGGTATGATCTTTTCTGGATTTCCCAAACGGTCAAGTAAGGCATGCATGCGTTCCAATGATTCTTTTTGCCCGCCTTTTGGGCGACTATGAATATAGGCAATAGCTTCTGCAACTGTTCTCATGTTTCCCTCCACCAAAGATAGTCTTGTATCCATTATAAGCTAATATCATCTTGAAAAATAAAAGCCGTCCAATTTGTTTGGACGGTTTCATCGTGTTTATTTATCTTACCGTTAATTCAATAACAGTATTTTATCCTTTTTCACGAACGGTAAATTCGCGACGACTACCGCCGCTATTACGGCGACTCTCATTTGAACGGCCATCACGACGCTTGTAATCACCAAAGCGGCGTTCACTTGTGCCACGACGATCATTACTACGATCACCATTGCCACGACGGTTACGATTGCCACGATAGCCACCACCGCGGTTACCGTCACGGCGTCCACCACCATTGCGTGAACCACCACCCCTACGTCGTGGTAATGGACGTTCACGTGTGATTTCAACTGGTGTATTTTGCTTTTCTAAATCAGCTGCACTAGATAACAAAGCTGCCGCTAACTGTTCAGCAGAATATTGTGCAGTCAAAGCATTAACTTGATCTTGAATTTCTGCTACATCAGTTGATTGAATTAACTTTGCCACCTCGCCGGCAGCATTATTAATTTTACCGACACGTGCTTGTTGTAATGTTGCAGGTTCAAGAGGCGTCATACGTTTTTTAGTCAACTCTTCAACTGCACGCAAGTAATCCATTTCATTTGGTGCCACAAACGTCACTGATACACCCTTGGCGCCTGCACGACCCGTACGGCCAATACGGTGAACATAGCTTTCAGGATCTTGTGGAATATCGAAGTTATAGACGTGAGAAACATCTTTAACATCAAGACCACGAGCCGCAACATCTGTTGCCACCAAAATATTGATTTCATGTGACTTAAACTGAGCTAAAACACGTGAACGCATTTGTTGCGTCAAATCACCATGTAAACCAGCTGCATGGTAACCACGAGCTTCTAAACCACGAGCTAATTCTTCAACGCGACGCTTTGTGCGACCAAAAACAATTGCCAATTTTGGTGCTTGGACATCAAAAATACGAGTCATCGTATCGAATTTTTCATTTTCACGCATCCGTACAAAGTATTGATCAACCAAATCAGTTGTCAATTCCTTAGCTTCAATTTGAATGTGCTCTGGGTTAGTCATGAACTTAACACCAATACGCTTAATAGCAGGTGGCATTGTAGCTGAGAATAGCAACGTCTGACGTTCAGCTGGTGTCTTATCAATAATTGATTCAATATCGTCCAAGAATCCCATGTTCAACATTTCGTCGGCTTCATCTAGCACAAGGGTACGAACGTGATCCAATCTAACTGTTTTGCGGTTAATGTGGTCTAGCAAACGACCAGGTGTACCGACAAGTATTTGTGGATGTGACTTCAAATTTTGAATTTGACGGCGAATGTCAGCGCCACCAAACACAACTTGCACATCAACATGTTTGTCATGTCCGAGCTTTTTTAATTCATCTGCTGTTTGAATCGCTAATTCACGTGTTGGTGAAACAATCAGAGCCTGAATGTTTTTATTATTTAAATCAATGTGTTCCAAAATTGGCAAACCAAAAGCAGCTGTTTTACCGGTTCCCGTTTGCGCTTGTCCAATAACATCACGTCCTGATAATGTCAACGGAATTGTTTTTTCTTGGATTGGTGTCGCTTCGACATAACCATGTGTTTTAATGGCATCTAAGATATCTTGTGACAAACCTAATTCGCTAAATTTCAAAATTTTTCTCCTTGCACGTACTGTGCGTAAACCATTCACTTTGTAGGAATGGCAGTCATTTGTGTAAATATTTTCTTGGCTAATGGTTGGAAAGTATGCTGTTTGTAATATTGATTACTCAATAGCACAACAGCATCCTGACCTTTTTTGGACAATATTACAGTTGGTTCATATCCCGGTAGTATGCCATGTGCAGTCATATATTTTGGGAAATGATACATACCTGCAGCATAGCTTTCACCGGGCTTCGTTTGCCATAATTGGGCTGGACTATGTATCATTTTTTTGTTAATCATCAAATAATAATATCGATACAAATTACCTGTTGTCATTGCAACATTACCAGTTCCTGTTTCACGATGATAGGCAACATCGTTATCACTATACGGCTTGTCATATGAATCATCATAGCCAATTGCACGATTAGCTGATGTTTTGAATGCATCATATTGTACCGCTTTTAAATGGTAGTGACGATCAAACATTTGGTCAAACAATTGTGTATAAGTTTTATGTGTCACTTTCATCAATATGCCGGCCAGTAAACGATAGTTAACAGCTTGATATGACCAACCATAGCCAATACTAGGCTCGCCAATAACAACTGCATGATCCGCAGAAAAATCAATGTTATCCGCTTCTGATTCAAAAGTTACTGGCTGTATGTGTTGACTTAGCCCGCTAGTCATCGTAATCAAATCACTTATTGTGATTTTATCAGAATTAGCAACATTAGGATAAAACTGGCTAAGCTTCGTATCAAAAGATAGCTTACCAGATTCAATTTCTTTCATAACCAATGTTGCTGTGAGTCCTTTTTGAATTGAAGCAATCTGAAACAGTGTTGCGGCGTCATTAAGGCGTTTCGTTTTAGCATCCGCATAACCATAGCCTTTTTGTAAAATAATTTTATTTTTGTGAACAATTAAAGCAGTTCCGATATAGTGTGACTGCTTTAACTGGTTATCCGCATCTTTGGCAAGCGCATTTTGGGGTACAACATTTCGACCCAAAATGTTGACATTATTGACACTAAAGTCATCATTTTTAATAGGTTTCAATGTAACTGTCGCCTCTTTTAGTGTTAAAGGCCACAAAGTGCCCAGTAACAAACTCAGCAAAAAAATTACAAATATCCATTTTCTTCGCTTAATGTTTCGACTTTGCTTTCGTTGCATAGGTGTGTCCCCCGACACATTAAATTATTTTACTAATGCGTTAACAACGTTCTCAAGATGAATTCCGTGACTTGCTTTAAGCAAAATCACGTCCCCGTTTTCACCTAACGTCTGTAAATCTGTGATTAATTCGGCTAACTGATCTGTTTCATATTGGTGCAAGTGCGTTGAATCAAAACGTTGTTGCAAAATGGGATAAAGATACATCCTCATTAACTTTCCAACTAAGTAAACGCCATCAACATTCGCCTCTGTCACCGCTTTTGCCAGACCAGCGTGCAAGTTTTGCGCTTGATCGCCTAATTCTAACATGTCTCCTAGCACAATATACTTGTGTACACTAGGAATCGTCTTCAGTGTTGCCAAAACGGCAGCTACAGCAGTTGGATTTGAGTTATAAACATCGCTAATCAAAGTCACGCCGTGAGCTGTCGTGAGCGTTTCAGTACGATTTTTAGTCAAATCAAAATGTTTAAGTGCCTTTGCGGCGTCTTTTGTGTCAATATGTAATAAGATACCCGCTGAAATCGCTGCGAGCGCATTCATTATATTATACCGACCTCGCAACGGAATAGCAAATCGAGTATTATCAAACGTGAAAGAAGTTTCACCTTCATTTTCATCTATATCACTGATTTTCTGTCCAAAATGAACAACCGATTGACTAACAGCAGCTGTTGTCAACAAGGGTTCGTCAAAAGGTATAATCAGTGTACCATCAGCTTTTAAGCCTTGAGTGATTTCTAATTTTGCCTTAGCAATATTGGCACGCGTCTTGAAAAATTCGATATGCGCCTCACCAATCATCGTGATAATCGCAATATCCGGCATGGTCAAGTCTGACAAGACGGAAAGTTGACCAAAACGATCCATACCCAATTCAACAACGAGCACTTCGGTTTCTTCTGGCATCGTCAAAAGTGTTAGCGGTACGCCAATTTCATTATTGAAGTTTTCGGGTGTTTTAAAAGTTTTATACCTTGTACCCAAAACCGCTGCAGCCATATCTTTGGTGGTTGTTTTACCGTTAGAGCCTGTGATTGCTACAACCTTGGGATTAATATCTTGTCGTCGATATTGTGCCAACGCTTGAAGTGCTGTCAATGTGTCGGGTACTATCACGGCGGCAATAGTTGATGGTATTTGGTGTTGATTATCAGCCAGTACAGCTACTGCCCCATTATTGAATGCTTGTTCGATATAATCATGTCCATCTTTTTGTGCTACCATTGCCACAAACAAATCACCCGGTTTAACTTGGCGCGAATCAAAAGAAACACCCCTGACAATCACATCACCTAACTGAGTAGGCGCATGCAATATTTGTCCTATTTTTGATACAGAATAATTCATTTTAATCCTTTCGAAATACCGTTATGCTTTCAACATGAGACGTTTGCGGAAATTGGTCAACGGGCAATATTGGTCCGTCAATGTGGTAACCTCGTTGAATGATTTCAACAGCATCTCGAGCAAGTGTTACAGGATTACAGCTAATATATACAAAACGATCTGGTCTCATGTCAACTGTTGCTTCAATTAATTCAGCAGTTAACCCACGCCTAGGCGGATCAACAAATACAACATCCGGTTTTAGGTCTTCTTGTTGCCAACGTTTAAATTGTTCAGGTGCATCAGCTAAAATGTACGTCGCATTAGTAATCTGATTGTTAAGCAAATTCAACTGCGCATCAGCAACCGCACCAGGCACAACTTCAACACCAATCACTTTTTTAACACGATTAGCCACACTAATACCAATCGTGCCAATGCCCGAATACGCATCAATAACAACATCATCCGCTTGTAATTCAGCTTTTTGAGCTGCTAAATCGTATAATATTTCAGTCATTTGCGGGTTAACTTGGTAGAAAGAATTAGGACCAATAATAAAATCATAGCCCAACAATGTATCATGAATTGCATCTTCGCCCCATAACGTTCTGTTATTAGGGCTCAATAGCACAAACTCTCGTTTTGGACTATAATTTAATCGCAAACTTTTTAATTCAGGTAGTTGTTCATGTATTTCATTCACAATTTCAGGTTCATTAGATAAAGTTGACACGTCAGAAACTAAGACAACCATTAATTCATGGGAATAATAACCTCTCCGAACCATAATATAACGGATTGCACCTTGTTGCGTATCTGGATCGAAAGCTGAAATTTGATATTTCTCTAAAATATTTCTAACGACAACAATAGCTTGGTCAATTTCCGCGTCATTCACAAAATAATCCGTCATGGGCACTAGTTCATGACTGCCACGACGATAAAAACCACTGGTCAATTTACCATTTTGCCATTTCACTGGTACAATCGTTTTATTGCGATAGTATGTTGGATTTTGCATCCCAACAGTTGGTGCAACAGTGACCGTTAAACCTTTTTTAGCAAATAATTTTTGGATTTGCTTTTGTTTTAAAGCGAGTTGCGCTTCATATTTTAAGTTAACTAGAGGCGCTGTGCCAGCTTCAATCAAATACTGACGATGATTGTCTTGTCTAGCATTGGAAGATACTATCCGTTCAATTACTTGTGCATAACCCGAAAATTTATCTACCTGTGTGACGCGTAAACGAATTTTCTCATTTGGAATAGCATCCGCAATATATAAGGGATAGTGCTCGGTCACATGAACAATGCCCATACCATCAATACGGATATCATCCACAACTGCCGTTATTTCTTGCCCTAATTTAACCGGTAAAATTGTGCGTGCGATAGTTCTGCCCTCATACATAAAAAACGCTCACCAAGGTGAACGTTTTTGAATGAACAATTACTTGTCTTCGTTGTTCTTGAAACCAAATCCAGCAAACTTCTTGTTGAACTTGTCGACTGCACCATCGGCTTGAGTAAACTTCTGCTTACCAGTATAGAATGGGTGTGAGTCTGATGTAATATCCATACGGATTGATGGATATTCTTTACCGTCAAATTCAGTTGTTGTGTCAGATGTCACAGTAGAAGCTGACAAAAACTTCTTACCTGTTGAAGCATCGACGAAGACAACTGCATGATAATCTGGGTGAATTTCTGCTTGCATGATTCGTTTCTCCTTAGCGCCCTAAGTCTCGTGACCTAGAGTCAGTTATTAACTAGATTATTGTATCAAAATTTGTACTAACATGCAACTATTTAAGGCATCAAATTAATCAAATCAATGCCTTCTATCGTCACATCAGCGCCTAAACGGCTTAACTTTTCTTGAATACGGTCATAACCACGCAAAATATGATCTGCGTCGTTAATCACTGTTTCACCTTCTGCCATGATAGCAGCAATAACAAGCGCCGCGCCAGCGCGAATTTCAGCAGCTTGAACACTTGTACCCAACAGGCGCGGTGATTGATTAATTTTGATTTCGCCAGGAACAGCCGAATCAATATCGCCACCCATTCGACGCAGTTCAGCAATATGCTTCACTCGTTTGGGGTAAATCGTATCGACAATTGTACTTTCTCCGTTAGCTAACAACAACAGCGGTGTAATTGGTTGTTGAAGGTCAGTCGCAAAACCAGGATAAGGCATTGTCTTAATAGCAACAGGCTTCAATTCATCTGACTTATAAACATGAATTGTATCTTCACCAATATCTAAATTAACGCCCATTTCAATCAGCTTAGAAGTGTATGATTCTAAGTGCTCGGGAATGACATTTTTAATCGTCACACCGTCGCCATATGCAGCAGCCATACTCATGTATGTTCCGGCCTCAATTCGGTCCGGAATAACGGTATGTGTGTTTCGTGCTTTCAAACTAGGCACGCCAGCGATACGAATGGTATCAGTTCCTGCACCACGAATACTAGCGCCCATATTATTTAAGAATGTGACAATGTCGATAATTTCAGGCTCGCGCGCAGCATTTTCAATGATTGTTTGCCCTTTAGCACGCACAGCAGCCAAAATAATATTGATAGTTGCACCAACAGAAACTGTGTCCAACGCGACACGCGCACCAATCAGGCCATGACTGGTAGCGTCTATATGAATAATATCATTGACTTCCGTCACTGTCGCACCCAGCGCCTCAAAACCTTTGATGTGTTGATCAATTGGCCGTCGTCCCAAATTATCTCCACCAGGAAAAGTCACTGTCGCACGACTGAAACGTCCTAGTAAAGCGCCCATAAAATAATACGAAGCCCGCAATGATTTAATTGCACCACTTGGTAAGTCACTTTCAGTAATATGTGTTGGGTCAATTGTCAATTCACCATTTTCAAACGTTGAACTAACATTCATCGCTTGCAAAATAAGCTGCAAATTCTTGACGTCCAAAATTTGTGGTACTGTGTCGAATTTAACCGGTGTATCGGCCAAAATTGCTGCCGGAATCAGTGCTACTGTTGAATTTTTAGCGCCACCAATAGTGACTTCACCACGTAAGCGATGGCCACCTTGTATGATTATTTTTGCCATGAAATTATCCTGTAACTTTATAGTCTGCATTCAATTATAACGTGTTTTCAAGCACAACTCAAATTAAATTAGAAAAATAATCAGCGAATCGTCAAATTAAATTGCGATTGCAATTTGCTTATAACGTGTTCAAAATCAGCGTTAACCTCAGCTTCAACAAGTGTTTCATTATTATTTTGATATGTCAGAGTATAAGCCAAAGACTTTTTGTTTTCTGGTAAATTATCACCAGTGTATTCATCGAATAATGTCACATCAACCAAATGCTGGCCAGCAAATTCTCGAATGACATGTTCAATTTCAGCAGATGTCACCTGACTATCTACAAGCAACGCCATATCACGGCTCATTTGAGGAAAACGGGAAATTGGCTCATAAGAAACACTCGAATGCACATTTTGCAACACAGCAAAAAGATTCAACTCAAATCCAAACACTGGCGCTAGTTTCTGCGCCTTCGTCAAGCGCGGATGAATTTGTCCTACAAATCCCAAGTACTGTGTGCCTGAATAGATATCTGCTGTCTGACCAGGATGCATATTAAGATGACGATTAGTTGCTCGATAACTGACATCATTCACGCCAATCTGTTTTAAATAACTTTCTACCACACCCTTAATGTCATAAAAATCAACTGCTTGTGCTTGCTTACCTTTTTGCCAAGTGGATGCAAATCGATTACCAGTTAACACCCCAGCGACATGTTCAATTTCTGCTGGTTGCTGATCATTTTGTTTGGCAATAAAAACACGTCCTTGCTCATAAAGCGCAATATCATGAACAGCGTGTGCCGCATTATAGACGACATCGTCTAAAAGACCAGCCAATAGATTTTGTCGCGCAGTTGTTCGGTCAGAACTCATTGGATAGTCAAGTGTCACAACGTTATCTGTCGAATTTTCTGCAAATAGTTGTGCCTTGTTGGGTGTCGTTAAGACATAAGAAATGGCCTGATTTAATCCTAATGATTCCAAAATACGTCGAGTTCCTCTGATTTGACGTTGCAGCAAGCTTAATTTACCTGGGGTTGTTGGACCGTATGGTAAGGTTAATGGCAAGTTATCATAACCAAATAGTCGTGCCACTTCCTCAATCAAATCTGCTTCGATACTAATATCTGGCCTGCGTGCAGGAACATCAACTAAAATCTGATCACCATTAATCTGATATGTGAATGCTAATTGATCAAAATAACCTGCAATTGCAGTCACATCAAGAGAAGTTCCTAATATTTGATTAACTCGTTTAGCAGTTAATGAAATATGAATCGCTTCACGTTGCTGATTAGATGCTTCAACGCGGCCACGCGCCACTTGACCATTAGCCAAATTATCTACCAAACTTGCAGCATGATCTAAAGCAGTAAAGGTATTGTCCCAATTAACACCACGTTCAAATCGCGCAGAAGCTTCTGAATGAAGATTATGTCGACGTGCTGTTGCACGAATAAGACTTGGATTAAAAATAGCACCTTCAATCACAATGTTTTTAGTGTTGGTATCAACTTCCGAACTAATGCCACCCATAACACCGGCTAACATTAAACCATCTTGTCCACTGGCAATCACAATATCTTTTTCAGCACGTAGTGTCCGATTTTGACCGTCCAATGTGACCAAAGATTCATTTTCATTGGCACGGCGAACATGGATATCTTTGTGTGATAGCTTATCTAAATCAAAGGCATGCAAGGGTTGTCCGTACATCAGCATCATATAATTGGTAATATCAACAATGTTATTGATTGGTCTCATGCCTGCATTCCACAACTTTTTTTGTAACCAAAGTGGTGAATCCTGCACAGTAACTTGATTAACAACCCGCAATGCATATTTTGGTGCCAAAGATGGATCATCAATTTGAATTGATACTTGGCTATCAGCAGTTGTTTCATACTCAACTAATTCAAAGTCGAGTTCTTGAACCTTCACATGTCGCATTGCACCAAACTCATACGCTGTTCCAATCATAGAAAGCATATCTGAGCGATTTGGCGTCAAATCAGTATCTAAGACCGGTTCATTCATCCCCAAAGCAGCAATTGCGTCATCGCCAGGTTGCACACCATCATCTGGACCAAAAACATAGATACCAGACTCAAAATCTTTAGGTGCAATCTTGTTATCAAACCCTATTTCTTGCAAAGCGACCAACATACCATAAGACATTTGTCCTCGTAGTGACACTGCAGAAAGCGTCACCAATTCGCCACTATCATGGTTGATAATATGTGCACCAACTTTTGCCAAAATAACGAATTGCCCGACAGCGACATTTGGCGCCCCAGTGACAATTTGAATCGGTTCAGACTCACCAGCATCAATCTGTGTGATAACCATATGATCTGAATCTGGATGTGGGTTAACGCTCAAAACTTTTGCCACAACCAAACCATCTTGTTGTCGCGCAATAGTGGTATAGCTATCAATTTCAACACTTGTACGCGCAACTTGCTCAGCCAGTTGATTAACAGCAACCTCATCTAAAGCAAGTGGCTCATCCAAATATTCATTTAACCAAGCTAAACTCGTTTTCATGATTAATTCCCCTTCCGATTAAATTGTGACAAAAAACGAACATCATTCAGATAGAATTGTCGAATATCATCTACACCATACTTCAACATTGCAAGTCGATCAGGTCCCAATCCAAAGGCAAACCCTGAATATTTTTCAGGATCAACACCGTCCATACGCAATACATTAGGATGCGTCATACCCGCTCCCAAAACTTCAATCCATTTAATATCTTCTGGTTTTGTATCAGGTGTCACTTCATCCCAGGAAACATCGACTTCCACAGATGGTTCCGTAAATGGAAAGTATGATGGACGCATCCGAATTTGATGCTTTTCACCGAACAATTCCTGCATAACGGATAATAAAGTGCCCTTTAAGTCTGCCATAGTAATATTTTCACCAACAACCATGCCTTCAACTTGATGGAATTGGTGCGAATGTGTAGCATCATCAGTATCACGACGGTAAACTTTTCCCGGTGCAATCATTTTAAGAGGCCCCTTAGAAAAATCATGTTTCTCTAACGAACGTGACTGAACGGGTGATGTCTGGGTTCGAAGCAAAATTTCCGGCGTAATATAAAATGTATCCTGCATATCACGTGCAGGGTGATCTTTTGGCAAGTTTTCTCTTTCGAAATTATACTCATCCGTCTCAACTTCTGGTGAATCGACTGTATCATCAATTACTTGAAATCCAAGACCCAAAAAATGTTGCTCAATTTCATCAATAATCTGTTGAAGCACATGTGGTTGTCCAATGGGTGATTGGGCCCCTGGCATTGTAACATCAATTGTTTCAGCCTCTAATTGCTTGGACAAAGCTGCTTCAGCTTCAGCAGCTTTTTTTTCGGTCAATAATTCAGTAATTGTTTGCCGAACGTCATTGCCAATTTCACCAACTGCCTTGCGATTTTCAGCAGCGACATCTTTCATGCCCTTCAATAAAGCAGTCAACTCACCTTTTTTACCCAACAATTTAACACGCAATTGTTCAATATCGGCATCTTGCGAATTAATGCGCGAGACAGCAGATTGTTTCAGCTGTTTTAAATCATCAATTAAACTCATCATTTTTCCTTTCTAACAAAAAATCCCATGTTATCTTAAAAAAGATAACATGGGACGTCAAATAACGCGGTACCACCCAAATTTCTGAACGTTGTCAGCTTTGGCGTCCGTATCGTGGACTAACGCTGGCGATTAAGCCATTACTCCTGACTGAAATTCATCATTAGCTACCCACGGTCTTTCACTATTCACCGCTCGCTATTGGCGCTTAATCATTACTAGGTCATTCATCGTAATCTTACTATGTCTATTGTATCAAACTTCTGTCATGCTGTCAGGAACTTCTAGTTTTGCAACATTATTAAATTTATCAGACCATTCGTGAACTGCTTTCATCATTGGTCGCATCGCTTCACCAGCTTCAGTTAGTTTGTATTCAATCAAATTAGAATCTTCATAAGTTTGACGAATCACTAAATGCGCTGCTTCTAGTTCTTTTAAACGCTCAACCAAAACGCGATCTGAACAAGCTGGAATAGCACGTGAAATTTCTAAGAACCGCTTTGGTCCACTAACCAGTAACGTTTCAATAATCATACCATTCCATTTACGACCAAGAATTTCGAATGTTTTTGTAAAATTCTGACACAAAAGATTTTCTGTATGTTCTGCCAACTTTGCCATAATTATTCCTCCAGGCTCTTGTGTTCATTCTAACACAATCTTATACTATTGACAAAAAGTAAGCTAATTAACAGGAAACAGTGGTTGTTCCCCTGATAATACTCTGACAATATCTTCTGCTGCTTTAATGGCAACATTATCCATTGCTTCTTGCGAAATCATAGCGACATGTGGTGTCACAAATGCATTGGGTAATTGTAGCAACGGATTATCAACACTAATTGGTTCATGTTCGACAACGTCCAAACCAGCACCAGCAATCACATCATTTTTCAGGGCATCAATCAATGCTGATTCGTCAATTAATGCACCACGTCCAATATTAACGAGAACCGCTGAAGATTTCATCTTTGAGAAAACATCTGCGTTAATCATGTGCGTCGTTTCCGGTGTGGCTGGTAGCGCGGTCACAATAAAGTCAGATTGTTCATAAATTTCGTCTAGCGTAGCCATCCGACCGTTCACTACCTCATGTGAATGTCTTGCGTAAGCTAAAACATTCACATCAAATCCCGTTAACAATCGATCAATATTTTGACCAATGTGCCCAAACCCGATGATTCCTACTGTTTTACCTGATATTTCCTGACCATTATGCGCTGCTAAGTAATCAGCATTTGTAGTATCTGTGAGTAATTCACGACGCTGGTAATATAGGCGACCAGCCATCAACATGTGCATGATAGCCGTCTCAGCAACAGCTGTCGCATTTGCACCAGGAGTATTCGTGACGACAATATCATGTTTGGCAGCAGCAGCCAAATCAACATTATCATAACCGACACCGTGTCGTGCAATCACTTTCAAATTAGGCATCTTTGACATCAATGATTCACCAAAAGGGTGCATCATTATCAGAATGCCATCCACATCCGTGTGTGCCAAAAAGTCATCGTCACTCGCCTGAGAACTAATAATGACCTCGAATCCCTTTTCTTCCAAATATTTAACCGCTTTTTTTGCTGTTAAATTCGCAACCAAAATTTTTTTCATTAGAATAGTTCTCCTGTAAATGGTATTTTCGGTGTTTGTTCAAAATTATATGTTTTTAAAGCTTCTGCTGCTGTCACATAAGCTGTTAATGACTCAGATAACATCAAATTAACAGGAAACTGTAACTCATTAACGACCACTATTGGTTTTTTAGCCACCCAAGCCATTCCTTGCTCAAAAGCAGTACCCGAATCAGCATCATTATCGCGATAATCAATCACTGATACAATAATATCAGCCGCCATGACATTGGTAACATCTCTTTGAAATACTTCGGCCGCCCAAGGGGCACTAAATTCCGGATTTTCAGTTTTTTGATTTTGTCGTGGTGAGTAATAATCTTTAACAGTTGGATTAGCATCTAATGCTGATTCAATACGTTTTGCACGATCAATTTGTTCATCTGAAAAAAATGGTGCTGCAAGATAAATCTGAGGCATGAGTAAACTCCTTATTGTAAATTATTAAATGCGCCCGGCATTAATTCTGCAATGTTAGTTTCGATTTCTTGTCCTTGGTCATTAATTAACCAAATTGGCATGTCAGGTTCAAAAAACTCTACCATTACCTGCCTGCAAGCGCCGCATGGAGCAATTGGCTCATCAGTTTTTCCAGAAATAACAAGTCCATGAAAATGCCGATGACCAGCTGCAACAGCTGTAAAAATGGCAGTTCTTTCCGCACAGTTAGTTAATCCAAATGAGACGTTCTCAATGTTAACACCTTTAAAAACTTCACCATTTTCAGCTAGTAAAGCAGCACCAACGGGAAAGTGAGAATACGGGGTATAGGTATCATTAAGTGCTGCATTAGCAACGTCAGCAAGATTTTGTGGTACAGTCATGATTTTTTTCTCCTAACTGTTATTTTAGCAAAAAAACAGCCCGTTGGACCGTTTATTTCTACTTGGATAGCAATGTTTCTAATTCAGACAAACGTGCTTCAAACACTTCAAAGGCTTGTTTTAAATAGCCAGATTGACTCATGTCGACGCCTGCTTTTTGAATAATATTCAACGCATAATCTGAATTACCCGACTTTAAATAGTTTTTATAGTCTTGAGCACCGTTGCCATTCAAGATACGTTCTGCCAAAGTTGTTGCGGCAGCTTCACCAGTAGCATACTGATAAACATAGAAATTATAATAAAAGTGAGGAATACGAGACCATTCATAAGCAATAGCTTCGTCAGGGAAAAGATCTGGTCCATAGAACTTTTGATTCAACTCACCATAATAATCACTCATGACTTCAGCAGTTAAAGCCGTTCCATCAGCACTTTGTTCGTGGATCCATTGTTCAAATTCCGCAAACTGAGTTTGGCGAAATACCGTTCCCTTGAAGCCATCTAAGTATTGGTTCAAAACATAAGCACGGAATTTAGGATCACTATTGGTCTTGAGCAAATAGTCCGTCAACAACCCTTCATTAGTTGTTGAGGCAATTTCTGCCAAAAAGATAGGATAATCACCATAATGGTACTCTTGGTTATGCCGTGTTAAATAAGAATGAACGGAATGTCCCATTTCATGCGCCAAAGTGTAGATATTATTCAAATTATTTTGCCAATTCAACAGAATGAATGGCTTAGTGTCGTAAGCACCACTTGAATAAGCACCAGTACGCTTACCTTTATTTTCGACAACATCAATCCATCGTTCGTCAAATGCTTTTTGAACAATGGCAACATAATCTGCTCCTAACGGTGCCAATGCTGATAAGACAATTTGTTGGGCCTTTTCATAGGTTACATCAAAGTCAATTTCATCAACCAATGGCACGTACAAGTCATAAGAATGCACATCTTCTACACCCAGAATTTTTTTTCGTAAAGCAACAAATCGATGCAATAATGGTAAGTTTTCATCCACAGTTGTCGTTAATGTTTGAAAAACACTTTCAGGGATATTATTTCCTGAAACAGCAGCTTGGCGCGCTGAATCATAGTGTCGAGTTTTGGCCAAAAAATTGTGTCCCTTAACGTGAGCAGATAGTGTTGACGCAAATGTGTTTTGTAATCCAATGTAACTATCATATAGGGTTGTAAAAGCTTCTTGGCGCAAATCACGGTTTTGAGATTCTAACAAGAGTGAATATAAACCATTTGTTAATGGCACTACTTCTCCGGTCTCAGTATGAACATTACCAAATGTAATATCGGAATTGTCAAGCGCACCAAAAGTTTGCTCGGATGCGCCAAAAATGTCACTCGCACCTGCTAAGAGCGCTTCTTGATCAGCGGGCAACGTATGAGGCTTTTGAGCAAGTAAAACATCAAAGAAATGTTGATACTTTGCCAATCCCTCTGCAGCAAGATATTGAGTCAAAGTCGCATCAGGAATAGCTAAGACTTCTGGTTGAAAAAACGACGTTGCTGCGCTCAACTCAGCATATAAACTCTGAACTTGTGCATTATAAGCCGCATATTTAGGATTAGTAGTGTCTTGATCAAAAATCTGGTGTGCATAGACATACACTTTTTCAAATTCGCGTTCAGCTGCAAGGTCCGCTTCTAATGCAGCCAGCAATGTAGTAGCTGAATCACCAACGTGCCCAACATATTGACTTAATTGTTTTGCTGCTGTTTGAACTGACTTAAAGGCCGCTTCAAATGCATCATCTGATTCAAAAATTGTGCTGAGATCCCATGTTAAATTTTCAGGAACTTCAGAACGTAGTATTTGTTGTGCCATAATTATAAACGTGCGGAACTCCGCACTCTCCTTATCATTCAATACTAATCATTCTATCATATTCACGGTAAATGATGTTACTTTGCGTTCAACCATTTAGGCAATCGTCGAATTAAAATATAACCACCTTGCTGTAAAATAAAATTATGATTTTCTAAACTGCAAAATATTTGTCGTAACTGAACGATTTTAAAATCATCATCACCTAAGAAGTATTGTGCTAATATTTGACCTAATTTTTCTTTTTTAATAACATGCTGTAAACCAATTTTTTCTAATAGTAACACAACTAATAATCGGAAATGCCAATTTGCAACATTTAAACCAAACGTACACCCTTGAAATACCCATTCAGGCGCATCAGGTAATCGTCGATTATGTTGATATAAATGATTAATTAAAAACTTATCAACACGTTGTTGCATGAGTAAACTATGGACTTTATAGCGTTGCTTATTTACGTCATGTTGATATGTCAGCGATTGCAACGGCTTTATGAACAAATCATGATGACATTTCTCGGTATATTTTACACGTGAAAAATCGGCTTTGATGAAATGATGACGATGGACAAACATTTGATTACTCGACAAATAGAATACAATCTGCTGTGCAGCCATAAATTTTAGAATTGTTTTTTGACTTAAATTACGTTGATAGTAGGTCTCCCCTAGGATCCAAATAACTTTGATGTGACATGATTGATAGCCCGCATTTCGTTGCATTAACCTTTTTTGAGAAATAGGACTGCATTGATATTCAATTGCTAATTTTTGATTGCCTTGCGTCAATAAAATGTCCGGACGTTGCTGTATGCTAGCAATCACAGCCTCAATTTCCACATGACCAAATTGCTGCAAATACTGTGCTAACTGCATTTTACCCGACAAATGAGCTGTCGTTTCATTTTCAGTTAGTGTTTGGCAAAGTGTGCCTGAATAATGCGCAAAATGTTTTTGTTTAACATCACCCACTTTTAGCATAACTGGCTCACGACAACCTGGACAAAAATACGATTGATCTTTTTGCGCATCTTTAGCTAAAATGTATTTTTGACGCTGGTTATAGGCTACAATCATAAAAAAACACCTCCAATCATATCATACGATTTGGAAGTGTTTTTGTTTTATTGCAATTTTTTTTGCGCCCAATTGC
Organism: Leuconostoc falkenbergense; assembly: GCF_014634805.1. Lineage (GTDB taxonomy): Bacteria > Bacillota > Bacilli > Lactobacillales > Lactobacillaceae > Leuconostoc > Leuconostoc falkenbergense. Next base: position 50,119 of record NZ_BMBS01000005.1, on the reverse strand, counting down.
TAAACCAAGTAAGTAATGTAATGATAATCAGATACATGATAGCCACAATTGCCCATACGCGGAAACCTTGGGAATTACGTGCAACAATTAAGGAACCGGTTTGTGTCAATTCTAGCAAACCAATCGCTGACAAAATTGAGGTGTCTTTCAATGTAATAATGAATTGATTAATGAAACTTGGCACCATAATTTTTAAACCTTGCGGCATAATTACACGCCGCATTGCTGTACGATAAGGTAATCCCAACGATCGTGCTGCTTCCATCTGACCAACTTCCACCGCTTCAAAACCACCACGGACAAAAGCACCTGTATAAGCGCCTTCATTAAGAACTAATGTCAATACCCCGGCAGTGAAAGCAGGAATTTTGGCCCCAATCACACCAGGCAAACCGATATAAATAAAGAATGCCAACACCATAAGTGGTAATCCACGGAAAATATATATAATCGTCGTCGATACGCCACGTACAAATTTATTTTGGCTAACACCCATTACGCCTAACACGACACCCCAAATTGAAGCTAAAATAATGCCAAGGAATGTGAGCATAATTGTTTGCCACAGGCCCTTCAAAAAGGCACTTTTATTCGCCTTTAAGATACCCAGAACAGAAAAATTATCCTTTTTGGCGCCAGTGAATGTAGATTGATTAGCACCTAGATATTTTGCAACGATTTTGTCATACGTACCATCTTTCTTAATAGCAGCAAAACCACGGTTGAAAGCTGACAACAGCGCTTTGTTCTCACCTTTTTTAACAAAAAATCCATACCAACCAGCGTTCCCTGGATTATCGGCATTCATAACCTTCAACTTAACACCATTTTTGATAGCATACTGAATAACTGGCATATCTTCAAATGTTGCAGCAGAATTGCCCACCGCAACATCATTGTACATTGTGTCTGTATCGTTAAAGTATTTAACATTAAACCCATACTTAGCTTGCAAAGATTTACCATATTCTGAAGCGGCCGTACCCGTCTTTAAAGCAACAGTTTTGCCTTTTAAGTCTTTTAATGACTTAATTTTGCTGTCTTTTTTGACAATCCAAGCCACACCCGTTTTATAGTAAGGTGTTGAGTGATCATAAACGGCCTTACGCTCCTCCGTAATTACCATACCCGCAATAATGCCGTCAGCTTGTCCATTTGAAACAAGTTGTGCTGCTGAATTAAAGCTCATTGGTTTTAACGTATAAGTGAAATTTTCTCGTTTCGAAATTTCTTTCAAAATATCTTGATCGATACCCACATACTGATTATTTTTATCCTGAAAATCAAACGGCGGATAGGTTGCATCAGTTGAAATGATATAATTCGGTTTATCCGCATGAACTAAATTATCACCCATTGCAAAAACAAACGTGGTAATCGACAACATTGCCAAAAAACTTATTAGTATACCTTTTTTAAACATTTTTTCTCCCCAAAAAAGGTGGCGCTATGGCCACCTGTCATTCATACGCCACGGTTAAGCATGCGTGACTTTACTCAAAAATTCTTGTAGACGTTCATTCTTTGGTGCATCAAATACTTGATCTGGTGTTCCTGATTCTTGAATTTTACCTGATTCAAAGAAAACAACACGATCAGCTACTTGCTTGGCAAAGCCCATTTCATGTGTCACGATAATCATTGTCATACCAGACTCGGCCAAATTTTTCATAACATCAAGTACATCGCCAACCATTTCAGGATCCAGCGCAGAAGTTGGTTCATCAAACAACATAATATCTGGCGTCATTGCTAATGCGCGTGCAATCGCGATACGTTGCTTTTGACCACCAGATAAGGAACTAACTGGCATATCCGCTTTATCAGATAAACCAACAGTTTCAAGAAGTTCACGTGCTTTTTTCTCTGCTGCAACTTTGTCTAGTTTTTTGAGTTCAACAGGTGCTAACATGATATTTTCTAGCACGGTGTAATTATTGAACAAGTTGAAGTTTTGAAACACCATACCGATGTTTTCGCGAACCTTGTTGATATCCGTATTTTTATCTGAAATATCATAGCCATCAACAATGATTGTCCCATTATCAGGTGTTTCTAATTGGTTTAACATCCGCAAAAAGGTTGATTTACCTGATCCTGATGGTCCAATCATAACAACCACTTCGTTTTCGGCAATATCCAATGAAATATCGCGCAAAACATGGTTTTCACCATAAGATTTATTAACTTTATCAACATGCACTTTTACTTGTGCTTCACTCATGAACGCGTCCTCTTTTCTACCCAATTACTAAACCAAGTCAGTAACGTGATTACAACCAAATATATCACAGCAATAATAGCCCATACACGAAAGCCCTGTGAGTTACGAGAGACAATTAAGGTCCCTGTTTGTGTTAATTCCAAAATACCAATTGCCGACAAAATTGATGTATCTTTTAAAGTGATGATGAATTGATTAATAAAACTCGGCACCATAATTTTGAGTCCTTGGGGCATAATCACTTTATACATTGACTTACCATAAGTAAATCCAAGACTTCGTGCCGCTTCCATTTGACCTTTGTCAACTGCTTTAAAACCACCACGTACAAACGCACCAGTATATGCACCCTCATTCAAAATCAGTGTGATGACACCAGCCGTAAATGCTGGGATTTTAGTACCAATAACGCCAGGCAGTCCAATATAAATGAAAAATGCTAATACCATTAACGGCATACCACGGAAGATGTAAATGATTGTGGTTGAGATACCCCTAATCACACTATTTTGGCTAACACCCATGATACCAAGTAAAATGCCCCAAATTGAAGCTAAAATAATACCAAACAATGTTAATAGGATTGTTTGCCACAATCCCTTCATAAAGGCATTTTCATTGGACTTTAAAATACCAAATACCGAGCTATTGTCTGATTTACTACCAGTAAATTCTGAAGCCGGAGCGCCTAAATATTTGTTTACGATCTTTTGATAAGTGCCATCTTTTTTAATCGCGGCGAATCCCTTATTAAAAGAAGCTAACAATTGCGCGTTATCACCTTTTTTAACCGCAAAACCGTACCAACCAGCCTCGTATGGATTAGTTGGGTTCATCACTTTTAACTTGGTACCATTTTTGATAGTATACTGCAAAACTGGTAAGTCGCCAAAAGTAGCTTGTGAGTTGCCATTAATCACATCATTATAAAGTGTATCAGAATCACTAAAATAAGTTACCTTAAAGCCATATTTTTTCTGGATTGATAAAGCATAATCAGCGCCAGCAGTTCCTGTTTTAATCGCAACAGTTTTACCCTTCAAATCTTGCAATGACTTGATAGCTGAGCCTTTTTTAACCGCCCAAGCAATTCCAGACTTATAGTACGGTGTCCCAAAATCAAAAACTTGTTTACGCTCATCAGTAATTGACATACCTGCAATCACTGCGTCCGCTTGTCCAGATGTTACTGATTGCGTAGCAGCATTGAAGCTCATTGGCTTAAGCGTATAGGTAAAACCTTCGCGTTTGGCAATTGTTTTCAAAATTTCTTGGTCAATACCAGTGTATTGATTATTTTTATCTTGAAAATCAAACGGAGGGTACGTCGCATCAGTTGTGATAATGTAGTTAGGCTGTGCGGCGTCAACCTTCGTGATACCCATCATCATTGTGACAGTTGCTAAAAAAGCAACACAAAATATCCATATCTTTTTCATAATACTCCAGTATAGCAAAAAAGCTGACGATCACACAATATCATGTCAGTTTTCTTAACATATTTTTCTATTTTTAATAAGTATCACCATTACTAATCGAATTTTTAACAATGACATAATCAACACGTTTAAGGTCTGCTAGCTCACGACCACCAGAATAAGAAATTGATGATTGCAAATCTTCTTTTATTTCACGTATCGTGGTATCAATACTACCACGATAAGGTACTAACAATTTTTTACCCTCAACATGCTTGTATTCACCCTTTTGAAACTGTGAAGCAGAACCAAAGTACATCTTAAATTTGTCACCATTGATTTCGACAATATCACCAGGTGTTTCGTCATGGCCCGCAAATAATGAGCCAATCATGCACATTGTCGCACCAAACCGAATTGATTTAGCTATGTCACCATTATGACGAATACCACCATCAGTGATTATTGGCTTTTTTGCTGCCTTAGCACATAAGCGCAATGCCGCTAATTGCCAACCGCCAGTCCCAAATCCGGTTTTTAATTTCGTAATACAAGCCTTCCCAGGACCCACACCCACTTTAGTAGCATCGGCGCCGGCATTTTCAAGATCCCTAACAGCCTCGGCCGTTGCCAAGTTACCAGCGATAACAAAACTATCTGGTAAAGTTTTTTTAATGTACCTTACCATGTCGATAACTGGTACAGCATGCCCATGCGCAACGTCAACAGTGATAAATTCGGGCACTAGTCCTGCTGATTTAAGATCATCAATAAATTGATATTCTTCCGGCTTAATGCCCACAGAAATAGACGCAATCAGCTGCTCAGATTGCATACTTTTAACAAAATCTAATCGTTTACTTGGTTCAAAACGATGCATCACATAAAAGTAACCATTGGCCGCTAAATGTTTTGCTAACGGTTCATCAATAACCGTCTGCATGTTGGCTGCTACAACTGGTAACTTAAAGGTATATCGTCCCAATTTGACTGACGTATCCGCCTGGGAACGTGATTCAAGTATTCCCAAATTGGGGATTAGTTGAACGTCTTCATAATCAAAAACTGTATTAAAATCCATCATAGTCATCCTTTTCCTAAACTCCAATGACTATTATACAGACTTTTCAAGGGGAATCATGACTAATTTGTAAACAAAAGACGAAATTAAATTCAAAATATATATAATTGTTCGTTTTTATATTGTTATACAAAAAAAATCGCATCACTGCGATTAATTTTTAAAACGAGATTATGGATGAACAGGTACTTTGATATCACCAGCGACAATCTTCTTTTGTGCTGACTGAACTGCTGACCAAACACTGCTAGAAGCAGAATCCTTAGATAGACTGACACCTTTTTCTTTCAAGCCATATGTGATTGTTTTACCACCAGGGAATTTGTCATTTTTGGCCTTTGTCGCAACATCTTCAACCGCACTATCGACGCGCTTTACTGCTGATACCAAGGTGAAGTTAGATGACTTGCCATCTTTATCCTTGTAATTACCATCAGACTTTTGATCACGATCAACACCAATTACCCAAATTTTCTTATCGGAATCGGCACTTTCTTTTTGGTTTGCTGCCTTAGCTTCTGCAAAGACACCATTTCCAGCACCACCAGCTGCTTGGAAAATAACATCGGCACCATTGGCAGTCATTGATGCAGCAATTGTCTTGCCTTTGGCGGCATCCGTGAATGAATCAGTATACTGCGTTAATACTTTGATGTTAGTGTTCGTTGCCTTAACACCGGCTTTAAAACCGGCCTCAAAAGTGTCGATGACATCACCATGTATGCCACCCACAAAACCAACCGTGCCGCTCTTTGATTGCTTAGCTGCCGCAACACCAGCCAAGTATGATGATTGTTCTGTTTTAAATGTCAATGAAGCAACATTTTTCTTAGCAATCACTGTATCAATAATGGCAAAATTTGTCTTAGGGTTAGCTTTAGCAACGCTAGTTACAGCAGGTGCCGCCGCGAATCCAACACCATAAACTAACTTATAACCACCTTTAACGGCCGTTTGCAAATTAGTCTTTATTTCTGATGTATCTGTACTCTGAAAATAGTTGTACCCGCCTTTTCCTTGCTTCAGGCCATTGGCTTTTCCATAAGACTCCAACCCTTCCCATGCCGATTGGTTAAATGATCGATCATCTATGCCACCACCATCTGTTACCAAAGCCACAGCATAGCCAGAACTTTTCTTTGTTGATTGTTGTGTTGCCGCGTATATACCACCCGCAATAACGACGATTGCCGCCGCACCGATACCAATTTTTGCTGAACGTTGCATGTTTTTCTTCTCCCAAAAGTTAATATCTACATTATCCGACTTTAAGCAGATTTTTATGTTAAAATTTGGTTAAAAAGACAACTAATTGCCGAATATTGCAATTATCTTTCTAATATAGTTCGGATTTTAATTGATTTTCAAAAAATAGTTCGGATTTTGGTATAATATCGCTATGACTTATTTCATCACGCACACAATTGAACCATGGATGCCACCAGGTGCTTTAAAAGCAAAATCAGATTATGCTCAAATTGCTCAGAAACAAGGTTGGACAATTTTACCTATTGCCCGCTACAATGATGTTCGTTTTGACAATGAAACGCGACAGAACCATATTAAAACTTGGCTTAACGCTGTCAAAGCAGATGATATTGTAATTCATCAATTCCCTAGCTATATGAGTTGCCATTTTGAGCAACAGTGGGTACAGGAGATTAATAACCGTTCCGCACACAGTATTGTTTTAATTCATGATATTGAACCACTTCGCCTGGTCAAAACCGATGCTTGGGAATTGTCTGTTTTAAAGCAGTACAATACTATTATTGTTCATTCAGAGGCCATGGCCAACACCCTTAGAGGTATGGGCGTCAACTCAAACTTCATTATTCAACCTTTATTTGATTATCTTGGGGAAGTCGACAACTTAGCTTCATATAGCCACCTCATTAACTTTGCTGGTACTTTTCAAAAGTCACCTTGGCTAAAAAATTACGACGGGCCACAAATCAACTTATTTGGCTCTGTTCCCAAAAAATGGCGTGATTTTGTTTTCCCTAATCAGGTTAGTTACCATGGTAATTTTGACCCTGATGATATTTTAAACCAACTTACCTCTGGATTTGGTTTGATATGGGATAATGATTTTGAAGACAAAACATATCAAAGCTACACTAAATACAACGCACCACACAAAGCGAGTCTTTATCTTAGAGCAGGATTACCTTTAATTGCTTGGCAAAAAAGTGTCCTTGCCAGTATTATCAAAAAGTATAACATCGGTTTGACCATCAACAGTCTCAATGAGCTCAATCATATCAGCGACATATCCCCCAATCAATATCAAACATGGCAAGCAAATATTCAACCCATAGCGTCGCAACTCGCTCAAGGTTCATTTACCCAAAAAACATTGATTACGATTCAAAATAAAAGCTTTAATCAAAAATTTGATTAAAGCTTTTATACTATCCAACAACAGCGTCGCTATCAGCTTGCTTTTCTTCATCCAAAAGCGCTTTATCAAACACTTTGAAGAACGGAATCCAAATTAATAGATCCAAGAGAATCAAAACGATTTGTAACACCGCACCAGAAATACTTGAGGTTGCCAAGAAACCAGAAATCACTGGTGGCATCGTCCAGGGTACAGGTGTACCTGTTGTACGTGCAACTAATCCTGATGACATCGCAAAATATGAAATCAAGACATTCATCACTGGCACAATCAGGAACGGTACGATTAAGTAAACATTCAAAACAACTGGCAAACCAAACATTGTCGGCTCGTTAATGTTAAAGATACCAGGCACTAATGTCAGTGGTCGCATTGCTTTATTTTGCTTTGATTTTGCAAAAATAGCGAGTGCAATCATCAAACCTAACGTCGCACCACCACCACCAATATAGACAAAATTATCCATAAATGGCTGTGTAATAACTTCTGGTAATGCTTTACCTGCTTTGGCTGCGTCAACGTTTTCTTGCATCAATTGCAAGAAGATAGGTGACATAATAGCACCAACTAAGTTACCACCGTGAATTCCAATGAACCAGAATAGCGACACAAGCACCGCTACCACAATTGCACCAATTAATGAACCACCGAACGCTTTTAGTGGATCACCCAAAATCATTTGTAAAATATTGTGAATAGATACCAAGCCAGTTGCTTGGAATAGCGCATAAAGCAAGGCCCAGAGCAAAATAATCACAAATCCATGAATTAATGCCGCAAATGAATGTCCAACGGCTGGTGGTACTGAATCAGGCATTTTGATGGTAATGTTATGATTTAAGAACCAAGCATAAATGGCTGCTGACACCAGTCCAATAATAATCGCTGCAAACATACCGTTAGCGTTTGTTGCTGAATATGCAATTCCTTGGTCGGCAATTGCGACTTTAGCACCCCACGCTTGGTTGCCGTTAGCACCATTTAAATATGGTGTCGAAACGAAATAACCACCAAGTGCTAAGACACCTGCTGAAATACCATCAGCCTTTGGTGATAGCAACTTGGCATAATTGGAAGCGATACCAACGACTGAAACGATACCGACTAAGTAAAACGTACCGTAAATGATTTTCACCAACCAATTTAAGACACCATTAGCAGTAATCCATGTCACCCACATATCATTAGGGGTTGGAAAATTACGAATAATCATCGCCAAAGATCCGACCAAAATCAGAGGAATCGCCAAGGCGATACCATCACGAATAGCATTCAGTGCCTTAATAGACGATAGTTTCGCGCCAATCGGCACCAAATTTTTCTGTAACCAATCTGTTATTCTCTGCATGAAAGTCTCCTCCACTTCATGTTGGATGCAATGAAAAAATATGTGAAGCGTCATTTTTTACTTCATGAGTGGCATCCATTTAAGTTGTGCTTCGTCTTTATCTTATCATGTAAACGCTTTCATTTCACGGTTTAAATCACTTTTGTGATGAAATTCTTTGAAAAAATAACTAGACCAAAAAGAGGATAAGCACCGTTCAATGTGGTGTTTATCCTCTTTTTGGTCTAGACCGATTTACATTTGTGAAGTCATTATTTTTGATACATTTGTCTGTACTTTGTTCAAATATTGAGCTTGATCAGCCTCAGACTGTTCATATTTATCATCATCGATTGTTTGATCGGCTACATTTAGTGAATCGCTCATCAACGCTGTTGCTTGAGCGTACAATTCATAATTCTTTGCTAATGACTTATGCACACCCAAAATACGAATTGGTGCTTGTGCAGCATTCAAACGTGCAGCATTCTCCTGATAACTCGTCACTGCGTCTTCAAACTCGGCTTTAATTTCAGCGAATTCTGCTGCAGGAATGTCAGTTACCTTGTTCTCTTGTTTTGCATCATCTAATTTAGTAAAAAATGGTGTCACGCGATCAGCTGTTTCCTGAGTTGCTGTTAAAACTTGTTGCAAAGTCTGCACATAAACTTGTGCTTGTTTGGGATTAAATTTTGCCAATGTCCTATTATCCTTTTTTGAAAATTGTTCGTTGAACCAATTTTACCAGTTCCACAATCACAATGATACTAATTCCCGCAACTAACACAATTGCCCATTGATAAGTATCCAAATGCGAGACATGGAACAATGGGTTCAAAGGCGGAATCACAACAACAGCTGCCATGACTACAAGTGATCCTAATAATGCCCAGTTGAACATCTTGTTTCTAAAGGCCTGTGGTCCAAACATAGAACCGTACACCGACTTAACGTTAATCGCGTTAAACATTTGCATCAATCCGAGTGTCATAAATGCCATAGTCAAAGCATCTTGGTGCGCCAAATGGCTCTCCGCATGAACGGGTGCTGCCAAAGCAAAACCATACACACTCAACACAATAACAGCTTGCAAAATACCTTGCCAAATAATAGCGGGACCAACGCCACCAGACAAGAAACTAGCACCACGACCACGAGGACTGCGTTTCATCACACCCTTTTCTGCTGGTTCAATACCTAAGGCAATCGCTGGCAAAGTATCGGTTACCAAGTTAATCCACAAAATCATAATTGGCGCTAAGATATTCCAACCCAAAAGTGTCATCACAAAGATTGAAATCACTTCCGCTAAGTTAGAAGCTAACAAGTACTGTAATGCTTTTTGAATATTAGCAAAGACCTTACGACCTTCCTCAACAGCATGCACAATCGTTGCAAAGTTATCATCAGCCAAAACCATGTCAGAAGCACCTTTAGAAACTTCTGTTCCAGTAATACCCATTGCAATACCGATATCAGCAGCTTTCAAAGCCGGCGCATCGTTAACACCATCCCCAGTCATCGCGACAACTTTGTCTTTTTTCTGCCAAGCATTGACGATTTTAACTTTGTGTTCTGGCGCAACGCGAGCATAGACATTATAGCGAGTGACATTTTCCGCAAATTCGGCTTCACTCATCGCGTCAATATCAGAACCAGAAATGACAGCAGTATCAATGTCTTTCTCATCCAAAATACCTAAACGAATCGCAATTGCAGCGGCTGTATCACGATGGTCACCCGTGATCATCATTGGTCGAATACCAGCAGCTTTTGCTTCGGCAACAGCCTGTGCAACTTCTGGTCTTTCTGGGTCAATCATGCCCACAAAACCAGTAAATACCAAATCATTTTCAACAACTTGTGTCGTCATCTCAGTAGGCATTTCATCAACTAATTTGTAAGCAAATCCTAACACACGCAACGCTTGCGTTGCCAGCTCAGAATTAATTCCCAGCAGTTTAGCACGAATATCATCGCTCAATGCAACGATTTGACCGGACATTTCAATCTGTGTAGCACGCTTTAATAGTTCATCGGGTGCACCCTTGACCGTAATAATATAACCATTGGGTGCCGGATGAACCGTTGACATCAACTTACGTTCTGAATCAAAGGGCAATTCTGCAACACGTGGCATCTCGTTAAATAACTTGTCAATATCACGATCATGCTTTTCATTGAAGGCAATTAATGCCGTTTCGGTTGGATCACCAACTAAACCATTTTCTGTTCGCTTTGTATCGTTGTTCAATGCCAAAATATCAGCTAATCTGGCATACGTATTAGTCAATTCTCCTGTGTTATCAGCGTCTGAAATTTCAGCATCAACCACGAGCTTTTCGACTGTCATTTTGTTCTGCGTTAACGTTCCTGTTTTATCAGAACCGATAATATCAGTTGAGCCTAATGTTTCAACGGCAGGCAACTTACGAACGAGAGCATGACGCGAGGCCATACGCGTGGTACCTAATGCTAATGTGATTGTCACAATCGCTGGCAAACCTTCTGGAATAGCTGCAACAGCCAGAGAGATGGAGGTCAACAGCATATCAATAATGGTCTCTCTACCACGCAACAAACCAACAACAAACGTTACCACAGCAATTCCTAAAATCAAATAAGTCAAAACTTGACCTAACTTGACCAAATTTGCCTGCAATGGTGTCTTGGTTTCATCGGCTGCCTCTAACATGCCGGCAATGTGCCCAATTTCCGTTTGCATTCCCGTACCTGTTACGACACCAACACCACGGCCATAAGTCACGTTAGTATTCATAAATCCAAGGTTGGTACGATCACCCAGCGGCAAATCACTGTCAACAAGTGTATCTGCAATTTTATCAACAGGTACTGACTCACCAGTCAGTGAGGCCTCTTCAATTTGAAGAGAAGCTGATTCAATTAAACGTAAATCAGCTGGCACAATGTCTCCAGCCTCCAGACGGACAACATCACCCACAACCAAATCCGTTGATTTCACAGACATTTCCTTGCCATCACGAATGACGTTTGCATTAGGGGTAGACATTTCTTTCAACGCATTGATGGCATCTTCGGCCTTGGCTTCTTGGAAAACACCAAAAACAGCGTTGATAATGACAATGGCCAAAATGAAGATGGCGTCAACCAGTTCACCTGTAAACGCCGCCACGATTGCAGCAGCTAACAAGATAGCAATCATCAAATCCTTAAACTGGTTGATGAATTTCTGAACTAAACTAGTTGATTTTGCTTCGTTCAACTGGTTAGGACCATTTTTTTCAAAGCGCTCCTTTGCCTCTTGACCTGTCAAACCGATTTTTGCATCAGTTTTTAATGCTACCAAAACATCCGTACTGTCTTGGTTATATAACGGCTTATCTGCCATCGAAATTCTCCTTATACGCTTGAGGTTAAGCTAAGACTAACAAAATGAAAAGACCCATGCAAACGCAAATAAACGTTTACATGAGTCTCACTGTTTAATGCTGAACCGGCGCATAGCGCGATATAAAACATTGCTGTTTTGCTTTGACGATTCAGCCACGAACATTTCGTCAGTTACTCCCTCAGAAATTAACTTATACATATAGTATAACAAATTTTTTTGAAAAATGTTGTTTAATTTATGACCACTCGATGTTAAAAAGCACCACCGCCGCCGCCACCAGCGCCACCGGATGACCCGCCAGAAAAGCTGCCACCGCCACCACTCACATTACTACTTGATTGGAAAGCACCATCTTGATTGATACTAGTGACAAAACCATCACTCCAGTCGCTACCATACAAATAATATGGCACAAACAACAATGTATTATCAGTATTCCAATCCATGTCTTTAGCCCAAATTTTCATTTGATTAGCGACATTCTTGGCTTCCCCAAAGATGACTGCATAAGCTAAAATTTTATCCCACAATTGGACGTCTAGCACCTGCTTGTCTTGTAAGTGTGCAATATCATGTAACATTTTTTTAAATCCTTGCCACTGCCATTGTTCCTGCATACCGTCTGGTACAGTGAAGAAAATCGTTTTTTGAGTAGCTGTCAATAATAACGTTACAAGCGCTACGACGCTCTCAATCACGATAATGGCCCAGATACTCGACACTTGTGTTTGATCAGCAATAATTCCTAACACAACTGCTGAAATCACTGATAATACAATTAAGCCACCCAACGCCATTGTTTTGGCATCAGTCGCTTTTTGCGTAGCAATTTTGTCAACAATGCGTGTCTGTTGCTCTGCTTTGGCTAATGCTTGCTTGAAAGCGCCAATTCGTTTTCTAATACTTTTTGAAACTGGTGATTGTTTCTTTTTAAAATCGCCATGACGGACTAAATCACGATTTTTGCCAAAAATCATTCTCACAAAAGATAATTCAAATGGTTGCAAGCCATTTTCATCAGTCACTTGATAGGTAATCTCATCTGGTCGCTTCATGCCTTGATAAGTCATTGTTATTTTATGACGGGCCACTAAATCAAGCAACGTTGCCACGACAATTTTGGCGTCATCGGACTTTTCTGCTAATCGCTCAGCAATTAATGCCGGTCCAAGATCGTTTGGTAAATCAAAAATATGGACTGGTTCACCAGTAGTACCGCTTTTTTGTTTTGCCAAATTCTGTTGATAACGCACTTTTTTGTTTTGCAAAAATACGATAAACAGTACGATCACAAACAGAATTGGTGAAACCAAGAAAGCAATAATCATCATCCAAAAAACAAATCGGTTATGTTTAACCACGATCGCTGCTTCTTGCTGGTTAATCCGTTTCGCACGTTTGCCAGAGCGACGTAATTGATTAAGCGGTGTCTGATCGCTGTCAAAATACATGTGAATTTCTAATGATTCATCTGCCGAAACAGTATCACTCATCGCAATCACTTCACCTTGTGCTTTATCTAGCTTAACATCTCCTTTTGCCCGACTATGCACCCAAGCTTTTAGTTGTTTAGGTGATTTTTTAGGCAATTTAATAACCAACTTTGCCTTGTCTAAATCAACATCCCAGTCAGAAATTGGTCGCCAATTAATCTCAGCGACATCGTCCCAATTTGTGACCAGCCCTTTTAAAACATACTGATAAGTGACAACTAACTTATCATTCTCTCGAACTGGATAATACACTTTTTCTTTAACTGCGTTTGACGTTTTTGTTTCAACGTAACCGGTTTGCGCCGCACCTTGTCTTGGTTGAATGACTGTCGGAGCTTGGCCATTCACCGCAACTTTGATTGATTTTAAGCCACCCCACGTCAGTGCTGACGCTTTTTTACCTGCTGCCAAACCCTCTCGCATAACCACGCCATGCATATCATCATCAAACGAATAGCTCACCTGCTTAGTCACATTAGCGTCACCATTAGGCTGAATTGCAACTGTTTGCTGCCAATTAGTTATCTCATAGTCATCATCCGCTGAAACCTGTTGTATGCCAAACATAGCAAACAACAAAGTCAGTATTAAAAATCGCCACTTCATCTCATTCTCCCCTAATTCTTTGTTCCCATTATATCAAAAAAGGCATTCACCATTAGGAGAATTAGATAATTAAAGGTTTTATTGCCTAAAATAATGTCAAAGTGCTAAAGTGGAAAGATACGCAACGATTATTTAGGGAGACAATAATGCTTACAACACAACACCCCATTCACGAACGATTGCCGATTGGCTTACTACTAGCGATGAATTCTGGATTTGTTGACGCTTACACATTTCAATATCATGAGTCACGTTTTGCTAGTCTACAAACAGGTAACCTCATTCAGGCTGGATTCAATTTAGCCCATGGACGCTTTGGCGCCAGCATGATTTTTATTTGGCCAATTCTTTTTTTCACTATTGGTGCCGCTTGCAATACAATTCTGAAAAAGCGATGGCCTGAAGGACGTTTGTCCCTTCAACAGCACAGTATTTTACTTGAATTTATTGGTATTACGGCCATCGTTGCCATGCACCAGTACTTGAGCAGTACATTTTTCATTGCTTTTTTGTCTTTCTTTCTAGCCATTCAACTTGATTCCTTTCCTAAATTGCAAGGTCTTCCGTTCACAAGCGTCATGTCAACAGGCAATTTACGCAGTATCGGCACTAACGTTACCAACTTTTTCTACACTGGGGACAAACAATTTTTGAGCAATACTTTTCATTTTCTTTGGCTCGTTCTAGCGTTTCTATTTGGCGCTTTCATTTCAGGGCTATTGGCTCAGGCACTAGGCACTTACGCCCTATTTGGTGCCAGCTTAATTGTGTTAATCGTCTTTGGTTTACTATTCAAAAAATAAAAAGTGTTGACATTAGAATGAATGGGATGTAGTATTATCTATAACGATTTTTAGAATGAAACGAATTGAACAGGAAAGTAACAGTTTATCAAAGCCAAGAAAGCTAACGGGAGATGTGAGTTAGCGTGCGTGCGATTGTGAAAATGACCTGTGATTGGTGCAGACGAGTCGGTTTACCGTTTAGTTTGCAACGATTTGGCCCCCGTTAACGGGCACACCATTCGGCTAGGATCATTTCCCGATGCCCGATGGTTAGTGAGCAACTATTTGGTAACAAATAGTCCAAACTCAGAATGGTATCGCGCTTATGGTAAGCCGCTTCTGTATCTATAAAGTACAGAAGCGGCTTTTTTGATTGAAAAATAGCTTGTTCATCGCCATTCTAAAAATCAGGAATTATCAATTAGAGAAAACAGGGAGAAATACGTATCATGAGTAAAACAACTAAATGGCTTGTTGGTGGTGTGGCGATCGTCGCTATCGCCGGCATTGCCTATGCCAGCTTTGGTCAAAAAACCAAAACAACTTCAAAAACCGTCACCATCGGTATTATGTCAGGTTCAAAACAAGATGCCAAAATCTGGAATAGAGTTAAAAAAACTGCCAAAGATCAGTATGGTATCACGTTAAAGTTCAAAGAATTTACTGACTACTCACAGCCTAACAAAGCGCTTGCGTCTGGGGACATTGATTTAAATGCCTTTCAACACTACGCTTTCCTAGCACAGTCAAACAAATCAACAGGTGACAAAATCGTGTCAATTGGTGATACTGTCATTTCACCAATCCGTTTGTATTCAAAGACATATACAAAAGTCTCACAGTACAAGTCAGGTGACACCATTTCTGTTCCTAACGATCCCAGCAATGAAAGTCGCGCGCTTTATGTTTTAAAAGCAGCAGGATTAATTGATCTCAAATCTGGTTTAACCCTAGCAACTGTTAAGGATATTACCAAGAATCCAAAAAATCTCAAAATTAAAGAACTAGCCGCCGACCAAACAGCTCGCTCACTCTCAGATGTGCAAGGTGCAGTGGTCAATGGTACTTATGCCGATTCT
The DNA here is from genome assembly GCF_014634805.1 of Leuconostoc falkenbergense. Classification (GTDB taxonomy): domain Bacteria; phylum Bacillota; class Bacilli; order Lactobacillales; family Lactobacillaceae; genus Leuconostoc; species Leuconostoc falkenbergense. Next base: position 34,329 of record NZ_BMBS01000005.1, on the reverse strand, counting down.
GCTGGTTTAGATTATAAAAAAGCTATCTTTGTTGAACCCTTGAACAAAAATTCTCATCAATGGGTCAACATTATTGCCGCTAACAAAAAAGACAAGAACAACGCCACTTACAAAAAAGTAGTTAAAGCCTACCAAACAGAAGCTACTAAAAAAGCCATTAACAAGCAATATGATGGTGTTGAACTAGCTGCTTGGGACGCTGATTTTAGTAAATAAGGATGTGATTCGAGGTTAACCCATCACTATTATGAGGAAAATATTATGAGTAAAAAAACAAATTGGATTATCGGCGGTATTGCCGTCGTCATTGTTGCTGGTGCTATTTATACATTTGGTCATGGTAGTAAAAGTCAATCAAAGACTGTTACGATTGGTGTTATGGCTGGATCAAAGGAAGAAGATCAAATCTGGGATGCCGCCATCAAGACCGCAAAAGACAAATATGGCATCACTTTAAAAACAAAAAAATTCACTGACTATTCACAGCCTAACAAAGCATTGGCCGACGGTGATATTGATTTGAATGCCTTCCAAAACTATCCATTTTTAGCCAACTGGAATAAAACATACAAAACAAATATTGTTTCAATTGGTGACACTTGGACAACACCTTTGCGCTTATATTCTAAATCATATAAGAAAACATCTGAATTTAAAACAGGTGATCAAATCGTTGTGCCTAATGATGTCACTAATGAAAACCGTGGCATTCATTTATTAGCTGAAGCTGGTTTAATTAAAATCAAAGATACTAATACGGCAACGCCAAAGGATATTACATCAAATCCTAAAAAACTACAAATCACACCAATTGACGCGTCACAGACAGCCAAGTCGTTAGACGATCCCAAAATCGCCGGTGCAGTCATTAACACTAACTATGCTATTTCTGCCAAATTAGACATTAATTCAGCAATTTATGTTGAAGGGCTTAACAAAGACAGCGAACAGTACTTCAACTTTATCGCCGCTAACAAGAAAGATAAGAACAACGAGACCTATAAAAAAGTCGTGAAATCATTACAAACTGCCGAAACTAAGCGTTTGGTTAAAAAGTTCTATGGTACAGCTGAAATCACTGTTTGGGATTATAAAAAGTAATACATGCGCTTTTGCGCGTACATAGTTGTTGCGGGAGGACTAATAATACATGAGTATCAGAACACAATATTTAGCGCTATTGCGTGATTTGGTTGCATTACCTAGTGTTTCAGCAAAACATGAATCACTACCAGAAACTGCTAAATTAATTGCGGATGCACTACGCGGTTTAGGAGCCGAAGTTTTATATGATGATACCTACTTTGCACCTTTCATCATTGGCAAATTAACTAGCGCTGTTTCCAAGGCGCCAACAGTTATCATTTACAATCATTACGATGTTCAACCAGCAGAACCACTTGACTTGTGGGACAGCAATCCCTGGCAGCTGACAGAAAAAGATGGTAAGTTATATGGTCGTGGCGTCGATGATGACAAAGGCAACTTGACAGCAAGACTTACTGCCGTGGCTGAGTATTTATCTGAACATAACAATCAGCTACCGATTAATATTACCTTTATTATAGAAGGTTCCGAAGAAACGTCATCTCAACATCTCGACGATTATTTGGCTAAGTATCAGCAACATCTATCTGGTGACCTCGTTATCTGGGAATCGGGTGGTAAAAATGCCAATGAGGAAGTAGAAATATTTGGTGGTAACAAAGGGATTGTGACTTTTGATGTCAGCGCGAAAACAGCTAGTCATGATCTGCATTCGTCACTAGCCGCTGTTGTAGATTCTGCTGCTTGGCGTTTGACACAAGCGCTTGCCACATTGTACGATGACAATGGTCACATTAACGTGTCAGGATTTTATGATGATGTTACACCCCCTAATCATCGTGAGATACAGTTGGTATCAGCATTGCCGCTAACACATGCAGCATTAGTTGCGCAACATCAAATCACTGTACCACTTTTGACTGACAAAACTGGGGATGATTTGAAGTCAACTTTGTATTTTTCACCTACACTCAACATTGAGGGTATTGACAGTGGCTACGTTGGTGAAGGTGTAAAAACTGTCTTACCGGCCAAAGCATCAGCCAAACTTGAAGCACGTTTGGTTCCGGGAATGGATCCTGACAAAACGCTCCTTCAAATTAAACAACACTTCCAAAGCCGCGGTTTTTCTGATATTCTGGTGACTAAGACATTGGGGCAGCCTGGTTATCGTAGTGACATGTCAGACCCAGAAATTTTACGTGTTATTGATGTCACAGCGCATTACTACAAAGCGCAACCTGTTGTTATCCCAACATCCCCCGGCACTGGTCCTATGTATTATATTCATGAGGCATTGGGTGCCCCAATTGCCAGTTTAGGAATTGGTTATGCCAATACAAACGACCACGCACCAAATGAAAATATTCGCCTAGATGACTACAATCAACACATTGACGTCATTAAAGCACTAATTAGGAGTTATGAAAAATGACAGAAGAACCAATTATTAAACTAGACAATATCAATGTCACTTTCCATCAAAAAAAGCGGACAATCACTGCTGTTAATAATGTGACTGTTCACGTTAATCGTGGAGATGTTTACGGTATTGTTGGTTATTCCGGCGCTGGTAAATCAACCCTTGTTCGCGTTATTAATTTGTTGCAAGAGCCAACTAGTGGTTCTGTGATTGTTAATAACGAAACGTTTTTTCAAGCAACAGATGAAAATGCTAAAAAAACAATCATTGGTGGTAACGACTTACGTGATAGGCGCCGCAAAATCGGTATGATTTTTCAACACTTTAATTTACTCAACGAACGGACAGTCACTGAAAACGTCGCGTTTGCCCTACAACATAGTCCATTAAAAGAAGACGAAAAAAAGGCAAAAGTAGCAGAATTGCTTGAGCTAGTTGATTTATCAGATCGCGCTGACCAATTTCCTGCTCAATTATCAGGTGGGCAAAAGCAACGTGTTGCCATTGCCCGCGCCTTGGCAAATGACCCAGAAATTCTAATTTCTGATGAAGCTACTTCGGCTTTGGATCCTAAAACAACCAATCAAATTTTGGCGTTGCTCAAAAAACTCAATCAAGAATTTGGTTTGACGATTGTTTTGATTACGCACGAAATGCAGGCTGTTAAAGAAATTGCTAACAAAGTTTCGGTCATGCAAGATGGTGAAATTATTGAAAGTGGTTCGCTATTAGAAATATTTGCGCAACCAAAAGAACAGCTCACACGTGAATTTATTGAGACGGCTACCAATATTGATAAAGCAATTGAAACAATTAGTCATGAAGCGCTTGTTCACAATTTAAAAGATAACGAAGTCTTTGCTCGCCTTTCTTATGTTGGGGACACAACCGATGAACCGCTGATTGCAGGGCTATTCCGTGATTTTAATGTTACCGCTAATATTTTGTACGGCAACATTGAGATTCTGCAAGAAACACCTGTTGGCTCATTGTTGGTTATTTTATCAGGAGAAACATCACAACTGCAAGCTGCACTCGGTACATTGCGTGACCACCATGTGACAGTTGAACTTATTAAAGGAGGCCAATCATTATGAACCAATGGTTTGCACATACTTTCCCTAATGTAATATATCAAGGCTGGGGTGGCGACACTGGTTGGTGGACTGCAATTGTACAAACGCTGTACATGACATTTTGGTCTGCTATTTTTGGTGGCCTTTTGGGTCTGATTTTCGGTATTGGTCTTATTATTACCGCGCCAAATGGTATTGCCCCAAGTAAGACATGGTTTTGGATTTTTGATAAAATTGTGTCCTTCTTCCGTGCCTTACCATTCATCATTTTGTTGGCGGCTATTGCACCTGTCACCAAAATTATTGTTGGTACACAAATTGGCACAACCGCAGCGCTTGTGCCATTATCTCTTGGCGTCTTTCCATTCTACGCACGACAAGTTCAAGTTGCTTTATCAGAAGTTAGCGGTGGTATCGTCGAAGCTGCACAATCAGTTGGTGCATCTTTTTGGGATATTGTGTTTGGCGTTTACTTACGCGAAGGTCGTTCCGAACTGGTTCGTGTTTCAACCGTCACTTTAATTAGTTTAATTGGCTTAACGGCCATGGCTGGTGCCATTGGTGCTGGTGGTTTAGGAAATATGGCCATTTCGTATGGTTATAATCGTTTCGCCACTGATACAACGCTAGTCGCAACATTGTTAGTTTTGATCCTAGTCTTAGTAGTACAAGTCATTGGTGATATTCTTGTTAAACAACTCAATCATAAATAATAAAAAGCTGATATCAATCAAGATATCAGCTTTTTTAACGTGTAATTGTCATTTCAAAGCGTTCACCAACATAAAATGAACGTGAATACTCAAATGGCATATCATTTTGATCATATGAAACTTGACGTACTGACAGAATTGGATCACCACGCTTAATATGGAGTAATTCTGACAAGCGTTCGTTGGCTAAACTCGCCGTGATTGTTTGCTCAGCGCGACCCGGATTAATGCCTGCCTGCTCGAGCGTTGCATACAACGATTGCGTTAATTGACTACGTGTAAATGCTTCAACTAATTTAACCGGCAAGGTTGTCTGTTCCAACAAAATAGGTTCATCATCACCTAAACGCAGACGTTCCATAACCAATACTTCATCAGTCTCCGATAGTTGTAAGTGCTCCATTTCCGAAGCAGATGGTGTTGTTGTTTTATAACTGACAGTCACCGTGCGTGCTTGTCTGCCTGTGGCAGCCATCAACTCCGTGAAACTTGTGACACCGAGCGCACGTTCAGAGACTTTCTTTTCAGCAACATAGGTTCCCGAACCCACCTTACGTTCTAAAATGCCTTCGTCCACCAACGTCTGAATTGCTTGACGCAAAGTCATCCGCGACACATCAAATTCCAGTGCCAAATCACGCTCAGCGGGCAAACGTTTTTGAGCTTCCCACTCACCAGCTTCTATTCGTGACAATATTTGATTGTGAATTTCGATGTAACGCGGTTTAGCCATTAATTCTCCCTTGCGAAGCGACGACCAAGTGAGTATGTCGCTTGTAATTCCATGTCTTGATTAAAAATATTAAAATCAGCATCTTTACTTGCTGACAAATCACCTTTTTGTGTCAAACCAAACTCACGCGCTTGATTGACCGAACTCATTTGTACAGCATCGCTAATATCAGCACTTGTAAAGCGTTGAATATCAGCAAAAGCATCATCATAGGCTAAAACAGAACCGGCTAAATGTCCATTTTCTAAGCGTGCTTGTTTGTCTTTAACAATTACTTTTTGTCCGCCCAATTCTGATTCGCCATTACCTAATCCTTCGGCGCGCATTGAGTCAGTCACCAAATCAAGACGTTGTGCCCCTTTGACTTTGAAAGCCAATTGCAGCATATCAGGAACAACATGGAAACCATCAGCGATTAATTCACCTGTGATTGATTCTTCAAGCATACCATGACCTGTAACACCTGGTTCACGATGGTGTAGTGGTCGTTGTGCGTTATACAAATGTGTTATGTGAGTAGCACGAGAATGTCGTAATTGTTCACGAGTTGCATTAGAATGGCCAATTGATGGCACAATGTGATGTTGCAACATGAATGCCTCAAAATCAGGCAACCCACCATTTTCAGGCGCATAAGTTACCAAGCGTATGCGTTCGCCAGAAAGTGCATACCACTTTTTGAGTAATTCAGTGTTTGGATCAATAATATATTTTTCAGGCTGTGCACCCATAAAAACTTTGTTAATAAAAGGGCCTTCCAAGTGAATTCCTTGAATCACTGGATTTGTCTTAGCAACTTGATCGATTGTCTTCAACGCACGTTCAATATTTTCAGGTGATTGCGTCATTGTCGTTGGAAATAGTGACGTAATGCCTTCCGTCACCATTTTATTGACCATCTCGTTAAGCTTGTCGGGATCACCGTCCATCGTGTCTAAACCGTAACCACCATGCTTATGAACATCAATGAATCCTGGCACAACCAGTTGACCAGTTGCCTCGTCAATGACCTCATCGTCAGCTCGCGCTGTGAAATCAACCATGTAGCCAACTTCCTCAATTGTGTTAGTGAAGCGCATGTATGCGTCTGGCATATGCTTATAGCCTGTATACAAGTCAATATTCTTAATTAATTTTGCCATATCATCACGTGGTACGGCGTTTTAGACGCCGCAGCACTTTCCTCCTCTAGCCTTTATAATTTAAGTATAATTGGTCTAGACCTATTTTGCAAATATTTTATATAATTGACAATGAAAAAAAACGCCTCAGCGTTAGTTTCTGATTCGTGATTGGTTTTCAACCATTCCTGCCGCGAATTTATGAGCTACCTTAGAGGCCGCCGCTGCTGCTAAAGCACCCACAATATCATCTGCAAATGTCGTCACTGCTTCGCTTGTTTTTCCCTTGCGATCAAGTTCACCAACCAGTCCAACTTTTAGTTTGTCGATGTAACCATAGTTTGTCACACCAATCGTATCAAATGACATAGCAATTGCGGTTCCGATTGTCTCATCAACGCCAAACAAGCCATCATCATGTTCGACTAAATCTTGCAGCGGTGCTTCTAGTAAATGTTCTTCAGCCAAGCGATCTAATTCAAGTCCAACCCATACTTGATGCTGAACCACGCGCTTATGTAAAATACTTTCCACCGCAGCTTCTACTTGTGCAAGTGTCAGACCTGCCACGTATGATTGTTCATTATCATAAGCAATTTGGGCGATATCTGTCACCGTAATATGGTGCTGTGCTAATTTTTTAATTGTGTTGTCGTAAGTTGCATACTGCATGTGTTTGCCCCCTTCTGTGTTTTTCTAGTATACCGAAATTTAATTTTGAAAGCTATCATGAAGACAAATACTGTCACAACAACATTTTGATATTATCAAATCACGCTGATTAATGTCACAAATGAAACGATTATTTTTTCATTATTCTAACTGAAACGCTAATTTGCTGTCATAAACAACCTTGATATTTTCCAAACATGGACACGAAACTTTCACTTTTTGAATCGCAACTGAATGCTTGAACAAAATAGCAATCGTTTCAAAAATACTGCTTGCAAAAGAGAGACATTTTCTGTAAAATATATAGAGTAATTGCCCCTTGGCCAAGCGGTAAGGCGGTGGCTTCTGGTGCCACTACGCGCTGGTTCGAATCCAGCAGGGGCAATTTTAAAAAGGTAATCAACTTTGAGTTGGTTGCCTTTTTCATTGACACAATGTGCGTGGTGGCACCATTGTTGCCATGAGTGTTCCATTAAATCAAGATGCTGGTTACGCCCATTTCACTTGAAATTAAGATATAATATGCCCTAGGAGGTTTTCCATTTATGCCAGAAATTATTTCTCGACCCATTGTCACGGTAACAAATGTTATTTGGAGTTATGATTTTACAACCGAAGAAGTTGTGGTACTCTTGGCTAAAAAAGCAGACGAGCCCTTTAAAGGTTATTGGAGCTTACCTGAAACATTTTTAAGATCAACAGAGGATGCTGATTCAGCAGCTCTAAGACTTATCTCAGACAAAATTGGTGTCCAACTGGATAGTTTTCATACTGAACAACTCGCAACTTTTTCATCAGTGGTTCGTACTAAATCAGACCGTCAGCTTGCGTTAGCATACATGAGTTTTTTGCCAAAAATGCCAGAGCTGACGCCAGGTGTTGGTGCTGTAAATGTTGCTTGGGTCCCAGTCAAAGCTCTACAAAATAACTTTTATTTAGTTCATCCCGAATTCTCTATTAAATTACCGAATACCACACCAAATGATTTTTATCAAAATCTGACCGTTAAAAGTAACCAGTCACAATTAGCTTTTGATCATGAATTGATTATTCAAACTGCCATCACTCGTGTTCGAAACAAACTTGATTACGCGCCGTCGATTCTAAGAATCCTTGGCAACCACTTTACACTCAAAAATGCACGTAAAATCTATGCTAATTTTCTTGGTATCTCCGAATCAGCAATTGATAATTCCAATTTTCGAAAAACTCATGATCATCTTTTTTTTGAAACTGGTGCTGTTACCACAGTGGGAAAAGGACGCCCAGCAAAGCTCTATCAATTAAAGTAAAATTGACTTTTAATTAATATCATGATATTCTTAACTCCAATAAAAGTATTTAATACTTAAAAGGGAGTTTTTTTATGTGGTCATCTTTTACACGAAAAACGTTATTAATTATCGGTACCGCTTGGCTATTTGATGCACTGGATGTGGCTTTGCTGTCATTTATCATGCCAATGGTAAAAGCGCAGTGGCAGCTAGAAGCCACTCAAACTGGCCTATTGTCTTCGATGACAGCTATCGGCATGGCTTTTGGTGCCATATTGTTTGGTAAAGCTGCCGACCACTTTGGTCGAAAAAACGTCTTAACAGCCAGTCTTATCTTATTTTCTCTGGGTAATTTAGCATTAGCATTTTCCCCCAATTATCATTGGTTTTTAGTTATTCGTTTCATAGTTGGTCTCGGTCTGGGTGGCGAATTACCTGTGGCCGCTACTTATTTGGCTGACCATTTTAAAGGAACCGTACAATCGCGCTTATTAATTCTAGCAGATAGTTTTTGGGCAGTGGGTTGGCTCATTGCATCCGTATTAGCATTCTTTTTTGCTAATAGCCTTGGCTGGCGTGGCCTATTAATACTAACCGCAGTTCCTGTGTTGTTTGCCCTAATCTTGCGCAGCAGACTAACTGATGCACCCACACTATTAAAGAAATCACCCACTTTAATCACAAGTTTAAAAGTAAATTTGAACTATCAAACTGTTCTATTATGGTTGACTTGGCTAATGGTGATGTTTAGTTACTATGGTATGTTTATGTGGCTGCCAACAATTTTAGCCAGCCGCGGTAACACTTTGGTGACTGGCTTTGGCTATACTGTTCTCATTACACTTGCACAATTGCCTGGTTATTTTGTTGCAGCGTGGTTAATGGGGAAAATACAAGTACGTTGGGTCTTCATCATTTACATGTTAGGGACGGCATTGAGTGCTTTTGCCTTTGGACAAGCTGATAGCATAACTGCAACCATACTATTCGGCAGCTTGCTCTCATTTTTTAATCTTGGTGCTTACGGCACAATTATTGCAATGACTCCGGTTCAATACTTATCGGAATATCGTGGTACTATGACCGGTATTGCCCAAGGAATCGGCCGTTTAGGTGCCGTGGTTGGACCTTTATTTGTTGGCTGGTTGTTAGATTATCATGTTTCTGTTAACCATATTTTTACTATTTTCATGATTTCTCTCTTTATTGGCGCACTGGCTGCAGTTTTTTTGCCTGATCGCATGAAAGCATAAAAGGATATTATGAGCATGTTGAAAGATTATTATACATTTAAAAGCCCAAAATTGACGATACAAGTGCTGACAATTGCAGCATTGATGTTAACACTTGATATCATATTATGGAAAATTAGTATCGGCCCTAGCTATTTTCAAGTAGCTTTAGGATTTATTTCAATGGGTCTAATGGGCTATTTTCTTGGTCCGTGGTTGGCCGGCACAGTTGAATTGATGTCCGACTTTTTAAGTAGCACCGTTTTTGGTGGTTCATCTGCTTTTGCTTGGCAATTCTTAATAGGCGCTTTCCTAGGTGGCGTGGTGTATGGCGTGTTGCTTCATGGGCACAAATGGTCATGGATTAACATCGTCGTCGCCCACTTAATAATTCTTGGCCCCATCAGTCTTTTACTCGATACTACAATTGTTTCTTTTGTTTACCATATAGACTGGCGTGTCGTGTTCATCACACGCGCTGTTCGTAACTTCTTTACATTTTTCATTGAAACATTTGTATTAATCAGTATACTAAAAGGAATTGAAGCCAATAGATTTTTGAGAGAAATCAAGCATAATTTGTAATACCATGGTCAATGATTTTTGCTATCAGGCTAAACATACGGATTAATTTATAAAACGTCACATTCCCAATTAGTTGATATCATTGTTTATCTTGATAGCTGGCGCCGTACTTTTTACCCATGACTATTGTCTACTTTATGGCACGATGATACGCTGCAAACGTGGCGCAAAATGATTCATCAGTGCAACAATACTAACACTTGAATACTGAGCCAAATCGGGCAAAGTCACTGATTGAGCCCCAACACTGCCAATTAACGTCACTTGAACACCAATATTAACTGGCTTATCGACAAAAATCATCGTCTGGTCCATCGCCACACCACCAGCGATATGTCCGACTTGTCCATCAGCTATTAAAATGCGCATACCATCAGCATTAAATGGATAACCGTCCGAGTGCCCAATCGGAATCGTTAATAACCACCCGTCGTGTTTCGCGCGATAATCTGCACCATATCCCACCGCTTCACCAGCTTTAATCGGCTTACTAAAAATAACTTCAGCGGTTAGTGCAAGTACAGGTTCCAGTTCAAACGGCATCGGCATGGTTGGTTCAGATGAATCAATGCCAAATAAGCCAACACCTAAACGCACAATCTCAGTATCCACTTTATCAGCGTACCAAGTGGCCATACCAGTATTAGCGAAGTGTTGTTCCTTTGGTTGTGCAGGTAAATTCTGAGTTAAACGTTGCCATTCTGATATTTGAAAATCAACATACGTCTCATTCGGTGTATCTGCCGTAGCAAAATGCGTCCAGAGGCTTTGAAATTCTAATTGTTTCGAAACAACTACTTCTTGAATCGCTAGTACCAATTGGTCACGTTCTTTGAAACCAATACGATTAAGTCCTGTGTCAACCGGCAACGATACTTTCAGGTGTAATGATGTGTCAGCTAAAACTTTGACCGCTTGTTGAATAGTCGCTAGTGAACTAAATGCCAACGTAATATCTCTTTGTGCGGCTAAACGGACAAACTGCGAATCCGTGAGGCCTAACACATCAATAGGCTGTTGATAGCCCAAATCGCGTAATGCTAAGGCTTCATCCAGCATCGCCACGCCAAAACGAGTTGCGCCAGATTGGATACTCAACATCGCCATTTCTGGTAAACCATGAGAGAACGCATTGGCTTTCAAGACAGCCATCACTTGTTGTGCATGAGCATGATTTTTGATGGCTGCCACATTGTGCGCAACAGCTGAGCGAGATAAGCTCACTTGTGCATGACGATGCAATGCTACGTAATTCATATTGTCACACTTTCGTTAATAAAACGCGCCAAACTCGGAACCTAGCGATGGATAAGCATAAATATTTGCTTGTGTATCTGCTAAGGTTCTTTTGTCGTTGATAGCGGTCACAAAATAGTTGATTAATTCTTCTGCTTCCATGGCAATGACACTCACGCCAACAATCCGCCCATTTTGATCCAGCACTGTACGAATTCTGGCGTTGTCATGATAGCGATAGAAAGTAATGACTTGACTCATATCAACATCAGTGACACGATAACCTAATTGCTCTGCTGCCGCAACCGGTATACCTGTTTGCGCAATACGTGGTGATCCAAACACTACTGCAGGCATAGTTGGAAATGCAATTGGGTCGGTTATTTTTTGAGCTATAAGTTGTGCAACATAGCGTCCTTCATAATTACCTGTGGGCACTAACTTTGGCGCTGGACTACCACCCACATCGCCAATTGCGTATACATGCGGATTGCTTGTCCGTAAATAGTCATCAACTGGAATATCGGCTTCATTATAGGTAATGCCGGCCGTTTCAAGTCCTAATTTATCAGCATTCCCGACACGTCCAGCTGTTACAAAAACACGATCTGTTTGGAATTGTGTCCCATCATCAAGCGACACTAATAACTTTTTAGTGTCAGTTTGTTCAATTTTAACTACTGTCGCATCAAAATACCAATCAAAACCTGCTTCTTGTGTTTCAGTAATCCATTGTTTTACCAGTGTTTGGTCGAAGTCACGCAACGCACTATGGCCATGCGTGACAACGCGGGTATGTGCACCTGCGGCATTTGTGATTGTGGCAAACTCGACACCAACATACCCCGCCCCAATAAAAGTTACATCATCTGGTAAATCAGGCAAATTCAAAAAATCCTCACTGTCTTGTGTCAATTCAGAACCTGGAAAATCAAGCTTTTTAGGGCGCTGACCAACCGCAATGACCCAATCGGTAGCCGTAACTGTGTCAGCAGTATCTGTTATTACCACTGTGTCAGCGTTTATAAACTCACTATGACCATATAACCGCGTTACGCCTGCTTCATCCAATCCACGAACTTTGCGTGGTTCGACGGCATCAACATAACCTTGCTTGTAGGTCATCAAGTCTGACCAATTAATTTTTGAGTATCCTTGTAAGCCACGTCCTTGCATGGCGGATTGACGCCTAATACCTTCAACGGCAGAAAGCAATATTTTTTTAGGATCACAGCCATAGTTTGGACACGTACCACCCCATAAATATTGCTCGATAATAACGACTGATTTTCCTAGTGCTTTAGCGGCAAATGCTGCTGCTAGACCAGCTGGTCCGGAACCAATCACGCCGACGTCATATTGATATTGTGCCATTTTTGCCTCACTTAATTTTTTATTATTATACAATATAGTCGTTATTTTTTTGGTTTTGGATTAAGCTTAAAACCATAAAATGTATTTCCTTTAAATGTTTGCTTGGCTAATTTGCCAACTGCTGTGTACGGCTTTCCACGTTTAGATTTAGCAGGAAAACTAACCTCTGCCCCAGATAACAACTTTTGCAGTTCATCATCAGTAAATACGTGGCCACTCCATTCTCGAGCAAATGTAACTTCTTGCCCCTGCCAAGTGCCAGTCATTTTTTCTGACACTTTTCTTGGCTTTCGAATTTTTGGTTTGGGTTTTCCTAATAAAGTTTCTAAAGACTGCGCATTATTGACCATAATTGGCAGATCATGTTCAACCACTTTAGTGGCTGAATCAAGCACCTGCGTCATCGTCATCTCAAATTGACCCACTTGATCCATCATTTCAAATAATCGCTTGGTAATTTTGGGCGAGGCAATCCAAGTATCTTTAACCATAATAGCGGAAACGTTACCTGTCTCTGTTAAGTCTAACTTCCCTCTTTTTTCAGATAGCATGGCTTTAGTACCAAGCGCCATTTCAGAAAGTGTCGCGACACGTGTCGCACCAGTACCGACGTTATGCTTTTCTAAGAATGCCATAATCCACTTCGTTGTTGGTGCTTGTGGTTTTGGATTAGCGCCTTCGTGCAAATAAGGCGTCGCGTCAGGTCCCAATTTCCCTTTAGTAGCGTTGTTCTCATCCTCTTCCCCATCATCAACTTTAATGGCTTTTTGAGCATCATAGACTAGTTTAAAGTTGAGTTTAATTGGCACATTGAATGCCGTTTTAAAGTCGGGATAATCTTGTAAATTAGCTGTGACGTGATCATAGACATAATCTTCTGCTAACATTGCCAAGTAGTTCTTAGCCAATACATCATAAATGGCTGGTCCACTAGCACCGTACTTTGACAATGACTCGGTTGTGTTAGGGACATTTTCACCTGGCCGATTGGCCCCGTGCGCTCCTTGTTCTTTGACATGAGTTGGGCGAGGTGTCCGATGTGTTAACAGTGAGGGATCAATACCGACAACTGCCGCAATACGGTCTACTAAAGGCAACAAATCATTAAATTGATCTGGCGTCACTGTTTTATCTTCAGTTCTTGGGTACGAGACGACTTGCGCCTCATACATTTTTTGATAAGTGCTCAAAACTTCTTTAGAAGAGAAGCCACGCGGGGCTAAAATTGACGCTAAGCCGGCTAAATCAAGTAGCTTTCCGGGCGCTTGCGTACGGGTTTGGTGTTTTTCATTAACAACGGCGCTGTTATGATATTGCTCAATATCTTGCTCTGCTTGTGCTTTCGTCGAAAAGCGCCATGGCACCACATCGCCTTGTGGTGTCACGCGTCCAAAAATATGTCCTGCCGGATCTTTGAACTTTACCTCAAAAAATGGCGTTTTAACATAGTTTTTAATAGCTTCAAGTTGCTGATAAATACGCCAAACAATGACTGATTTCAGGCGTCCTTCACGGGCAACAACTTGAAAACCAGCCTTTTTGGCAGAAGTGGTAGCAATACGGGTAAGTTGCATGGACGCAAAGTCCCAGCGATTGCGACTTTCACCTTTGATGTATTCACCATCAGCCATTTTGTCAGACACATCACGTAACTGACGCATTGCTTTTTGAATGCCGGTCGTTGACTCATCCATAAAATTAGCACGAAGCACTTGTCCGCGCCAACTGATTGCGTCTAAAGCTTCCCAAGCAAGTAATTCGCCCTCTCCTGACGGATCAGTATCAGTGGCAATTATAATCGCGTCAAAGCCTGCTTTAGATTCTTTTTTTAGGTCGTCAATTAGCTTTTTCGTCGATTCTATTTTGCCTGTTCGCAAATTGCGCTGTTTGATGTACGTACGTGCCCACGAAAAATCTTCTAATCGCCAAGGTAAATGTTTAATGAGCCATGATTTGTATTGTTTTTTGAGGTCTTCTGCCACCATTTGTTCTGGATCTTTGAGTGTCATCACATGACCACGCAAATTAGTAATGGTATAAGTAAAGTTGTCAAATGATCCTGATTTGCCGCCCAGTGCTTTGCCAAAATTAGCGGCTGCGGATGGTTTTTCAGTTAGGATGAGATAATTGGGCATAATAATGTGTGCGCTATCCTTCTAAGGTTAATTGACTCTATTTTAACAGATTGTGCAAGTCACTGCCCTCTGCCTGAACTAACGCCTAATCTATTGTACGATTTTAATTTAGATAACGCTTATGCGTATGAAACAAAAAATAACACTTACTTTTAGTAAGTGTTATACTAAAGACAAATCAAGAAAGTAGGTCAATAAAATGTCAGAAATTCTATTAGTTGATGCCGCGGGCATGTCAATTTCAATGTTGTCGAATAAAATGGATCAATATAGCGCAGCCCATGATTTAGGCTACCATGTTGAAGGCATCGCTGATGCCGCTGCTGAAGAGCATATTGCTCACGTCAAGCCCGCCATTATCATGATTGCACCTCAAGTAAGCTACTTGTTTGATAAATATAATGATAAATTTGGCGCCGACATTCCGGTTGTTAACATTGAAATGATGGCTTATGGCACGATGAATGCTGAAAAAATTATAGGTGCAGCGATTGAGCAAATCAGCTAACAACCTCCGGAAGTGGCACGTCTAAAATAGTTTTCCCCTCACTCCCCCAACCCATCAAACTTCGCTTTCATCGTTGGATTACCTCTCGTCAGTTTCTTGACGCTGACATCTTCCAACTTATTATTTGCCAATCGCAGTTGGTTTTCGGAGGTTGTGAGTGAGCGCTTGACGGCTTCCATGCGGGCGATGGCTTTGTCGATTTCGTCAATGGCACTTTTGAAGTTTTTTGAGGCGCTTTGGTAATTTTTGCCAAAGGCATTCTTGAAATTCGTTAAATCGCTTTCAAAATGAGTGATATCAATATTTTGTTCACGAACTTGTTCGAGTTCTTGCTTATATGCCACGGAGTTCAATGCGGCGTTGCGCAACACGCCAATAAACTGGATAAAGAATTGCGGACGAATCACGTACATTTTGTCGTAGTCATTAACCTGCACAATACCCGTGTTATACAAGTCACTATCGGCTTCCAGCATTGATACTAGCACGGCGTATTCTGTGTTTTTCTCGCGGCGATCTTTATCTAATTCTTTGAAAAAATCAGTATTTTTGTGCTTGGAAGCTGTTGTGTCGGCTTCATTTTTCATATCAAACATAATGCTGACAAATTCTGTCCCATCTTGATAATCACGGAAAATGAAATCACCCTTTGAATTGGTCTCAGATAATGCGTTGTCTTTTTCAAAATAGGCGTTTGGGAACGCGTAAGGTCGTATTTTATTAAATTCAGTCATCGCGTATTGTTCCAAACTCTCACCAATCTCCTTAGTCGATTGGCGTGCCTTGAAATCTTTATAAAACTCAACCTGTTCGTTAGCAGACTTCAACTGGGCTTCATATTGATCTTTCACATTAGCAATTTGGAGTTCTTTTTCTTTGTCCTTAAGCTGTAATTGTGATGTCAATTCGGACACTTTTTGGTCGCGCTGTGACAGTTCACTTTGAGCCGTTGCGTCTTTTTTAAGTAATTGTGTTTCCAATTCAGCTTGGTGTTGTTGCTTAATCGTTTCAATTTGCGACTCAAGCGCTGTGATTTTGGCCTGTTTATCAGCCAACGTATCTTTCAAGTCCAAATCTTTTTGTGTCAGCTGTGCCTTGAGTTCAACGTTATTTTGCTCAGTGATACTTTTTAATTGTGTCTCAAGGGCGACAATTTTGTTTTCTTTATCATTGATATTTTCTTGTAGCGTCGCTTTTTGTTGTTGGAGCTGGTTTTCCAGTTCAGCTTTTGCTTGTGCTTGCCGTTGCGCTTCCCATTCCGTCTTGGCTTGCACCAATTTGTCATCTAAAATTTCAGCAATCGTCCCGTTGATGACACTCGTGTCAATGTTTTGTTCGTCAGTCAAATCAACGATGTCACCGGCTTTGGCATCTTCATCCAAAACCAATTCCGTTTGTGACGCAATGTGAAATTTTACCTTTGCCATGTGAGATTATCCTTTTTAATTCATGAATTCTAGTCAATATAATCATTCTCATTATAGCAAAAATCAGGTTTTGCTATTATGTTTTATCATATCAATTTAATAAAACTTGTGTATCGTTTTAGTCAGTAGAAAAAGCACACCAGAACAGTGTGCTTTATTTGTTACGATTAGTGCTATCAATGACTTCTGATGTGTTAAAGAATGGGTTGAGCACTGAGTTGGTGCCATTCAAATCATCTGTCATGCGAATACCGTCAACGTTGATACGGGCTTGGCGATAATACTTTGTCGTCATCTCGCCCCACGACGTGTGAGACGCATCGACGTTCTCATAGATTTCAAAGCCTTTTTGTCGCAGGTAGGCAAACTTCTCGTTATTATCTTGATACCCCTGCCAATCGCCAATGTCTGCGCCAAATGGGAAAATCAAAATGTTCGTCTTGCCAACAACAGGTTGCACTTCCTTTTCCCAACGATCCGTATCAAGCTTGACATCCGCCACAGAAGAAGCCTTCATATTCAGGTGTCCCCATGAATGTGAGGCAAAATTCCAGCCGTCTGCTTTCAAGGCTGCGACGACTTTAAGCGCTTTTTTTGTTTCGCGTTTGGTCTTAGCAGTGTCGCCATATTGTGACACAGATGTCCGGTAGCCAAGGACACCATTATAACCTGTCACCGCCAATGTCCCTTTATCACCACGGTATGAAAAATCAGGGTGATCTTTGATAAATTCATCAACGATTGGCACCAAATCATAATTACCAACCGAGGTCTTACCATTAGCGTCAATATATTCATTCTTGATGCCGTTCTTGGTAGCCACCAACTTCGAGGCAAATCCAGAATTGATCATGTATTCATAATAATTGACATCATCTTGCGACAAAACCAATGGCGTCTTACCCTTTGGCAAACTAACCCCATCAAATACTAACTCGCCTTTGTCGTTTTTCTTCACCAATCGCTCAGAATTAACCAACACGTAGCCTTTGGCATAGAGTTGCGTCAACATCTTATTAAATTCGCCAATCGTGACCATGTAATCCTTGTAACCTTGCGCCTTTTGTGACGTAAAGGCGCGCGTTGGATCAACAATTAAGCTGTGGAAAAATAAATGACTGTACTTGTCCGGATCGTTCCATGTTACAAGGTTGGACTGACTGGCTTCAATTTCTTTTTTGAGCGCTTTAGCCTTGAAGGAGTTGTCATTGGTAATTGATTTAAGGCTTTTGGCGTAGTTATATTGTTGATAGTCTAGCTTAGCTTGGGCAACCGAATTTGCTTTGTGAGACTTTCCGGTCAACACAGCCTTAGGTGCAGAAGTAGCGCTTTTTTTCGTCTGGCTCATCTTTCCAACTGACCAACAAGCCACTATGCCCAAAAGCATCACTAAAACCATATAAGCAACTTTTTTCATCTATTATCAACCTCTACATCGCAATTATTATTGACATATGAACTCTTTAGTTCACACATTATCAATATCAATATCAATATCAATATCAATATCAATATCAATCTAATTTTAACATAATTGTAGTATAGCTGTTATATTTGAAGTTATTGCGGGTAGAATGTGAACTATATTCGAATTTTTGTGATATCGAGCACTTTTTAATTAGCGTGGTTTGAATTGGCCGTTTTAATCGTGAACCAATGATTCAGTTACCAAAAAACTTCAAATTATAAAGTATGCCAAAAAACCAATCGCTTCTATGCAACTGCTTCAACAATACTTTGCCATCATCGGACAACTTACTATCCAGAGAAAGCCTTTGAAATGACTTAGTCAAATGTGTGAGTTCTTTGTCCTGCAACACTTTTGGGCGGCCTAAATTAACAATACTATTTTGAATCACTTGCTTTTCAATGTCATTCAAATCTGGATGGTTTTCCAGAAATTTTTTTAGATAATTGCGTTTATCTGTTTTAAACATTTTTTCCTCTATTCACTCATATACAAAAGTTTTTCTTACATCCCTCAATGATAACATTAACTTGATATGAGATATCGACAATCATTTGATAGCATTCTGTTATTGATGTTCATATCATTAATATAAAACAAACACCTACAAGACAAAGAGCGCATTGCCTTGTAGGTGTTTGTTTACTTTATGATACTGATTCAATTTATTTGTTAAATTATATATGATTACTCAACGAAGTGATCAGGTGCAGCTGGAGTCTTCTTACCGTTGTTTAACGCCCCTAATTCGTTATCACCGTCTTTGACTAACTTAATGAAAGATACGTCTTCTTGATCGTAGTGTTTATCATTATACTCCACATCATAAGGTTCACCATGGGGCTTAGGGCCAGTATAATGAAAGTTTTGATAAACCGTCTTTTGTTCTTCAGTTGGATTCGTGTGTTGATCGTTCTGATAATAGCCCAATCCGATATTAAAGGTCGGTGCATACATCGTTCTTGCCCCATCAATTATTAGCTTATAATCCTTATCTCCACTTATTCGTTTTGTCTGTCCGAGCCCGCGGAAGCCTAACATTTGAATGCCATCAACTTCGTGAGTTACAGTATTTGCAATGACACTGTTAATACCGCCCCTATGTCGAGTAACTGCATTAGTATTTAAGATGTTGATATCTGATATTGGCATAACATTTTCAAATTCTGCATCCCAATCTTTATCTTTAGGAAGATCCGCGTTATTTTCCCAACAACCATTAAAATAAAAGTCATCTTGTTGTGTGCTAATAGCACACTGTTCTTTAACTTTGTCAAAATCATTTTTATCATTTTCAACCATATGTTTGGCAGCATATGCAGCCTCACCAGTAACAAGTTTACTATAAACCCACTTATTATTGCGGTATGAGAAAAGTATTCTGCCGTCGTCTGAGGTTTTTTCTTCAGCTTTGAGTTTGCCTGGTAACGGGTTGCCATTTTCGTCTTTAAGTACGGTTGGCTGTTTTGATTTTGCTTTCAATACTATTTCAAGTTTCGTAAGAGCATTTTCTGCTTGTCTCCATGCCGTGAGAGCTTGCCAATATTCTTCAGAAGGAAACGAAGCATCATCATACACTCTTTTTGCATCCGCCACTGCTTTCTCCGCCGCAGCTAACTTATTTTGATCCTCACCTGACAACTCACTTGACCACCCATAAACCGGCTCATTTTCAATCTCTGTTGCATAAGCATAGTCCACAGCATTCACATTAGCACCCAGTATATTAGTTTCTTGCGAACCGACGAACACACTACTGTTGTTATATTTATAAACCCAATGATTCTTGTCATATTCGTCTAAATCATACGCATTATTATGACCATTATCTGAGCCGACATCATATCCTAAGCGCATTAGATCATCTCGGGCATTTGACCTCAACCCATTAAACAACGTATATGATACCGGACATCTTTTCTTAAATTCATCATCAATTGTTGTGTCATTGGTTTTTGCCGCCGTCACACTTTCCTTATATTCAGCACTTGCCGTAATTTGATCAAGTTGGCCTTTGACACGGAAGTAATCAAAGAATATGGCTGTCATCATATCACTCGCCCATACAGTATAGTGACTCATGACATATTCAGCAAATGCTTCACGCGTTGCGAACGTTTGCGTATTAAACAATTCTCTTAACGATTCATAATTACTCATTACTCGGAAAATATTTTCTTCTTTAAAATTAGCGCTAACTATAGCAGCTCCGAACTTACAAAAGTCGTTGAAAACTTGTAGATTCTCTGATTTTGGTACTTCTACAGCTTGTTGTTTCTTATCATCGAAGCCCCAATCAGAGGTATGGTAGAGCGCAGCGTATTCATTCACATACTTTTGCACATCATCTTTGTCCTTACTGGCAAGGTTAATGTGATGACCTGATTGATATTGAGAAATTTTCCCAGCAACGGTGCCAAATGGTGTTCTCGTATCTTTAAGCTTGTCCTTAAAAGATTCGATTCTATTTTCAATTGAGGCTTGATTAATCTTATCTGATAAGGCACTGCCAAGGTTGTCTAGGTGTATACCAAGATCGTCAAGCTTCTTACTTATCTCATTGAGTTTTTCGTCTGTTTTATTTCTTGCAGCTGGTGTAATCCAGTCAATCAAACAACCCAGTAATGCACCAAGCGGTCCAGCAAAACCAAGTGCTTTCATAATAGTTGGCTTGTTGACTGCTTCAATGAACTTTTCACCAATAATTGTAGCGATATAACTGGCCGATTGAGCTGCTAAGGTCGCATCAGAGGTAGGCTTGTTTTCACCATACATCGCTTTTTGTTGTTGATAATAGTTTGTCTTCTTGAATTTTTGTTGGAAATTCTTATCATCAAAAGCGATGATATCCGATTTCTTTACGTCACTATCTGCTTTATTCGAGTCAGTAGTACCTGAATCATCTTGTTTTGTCGCTGTAACGGTATTAGTCTTTTTGTCGGCAGACTTTTTCTCGTCCGTTTTTTGCGCCGGCTTAGCTTCTGCCGCTTTCTTAACTTGTTGTGCCACCGCCTTTTGAACCACCTCAGCGTGCACAACTTCAATGCCACGCGTGGCACTGACAAAAATTGGGCTTAGAGCAACGCTGATTAATAGCGCTGATTTAAGTTTGGACATGTTTGTTTCTCCCTAATCACATTTTTGTTCATCTCATGAACTCTTTGAACATTTATATAGTTTATACGCCAAATATGTCTACCCCATGAACGAATTATGAATTGAATTTCGACCAAATGGTCATAATTTGGTGAAAAACACTTGTACAGTATACAAATTTTCATGATTTCAGGACAATTGTGGTGTTTTTGTAAACAAAATGTGAAGTTGGAATTTTGATCAATTGTAAGCGTTATCACACAAAAACCGGTTGAATATTGTTAGAATTCAACCGGTTTACTGCAATAAATTTATGCCTCAAGTTAATTTACTTACCAACTTGATGAACCACAACTTCATACGTATCACCCACATTACCAGTATCCGATAACTGATATGGCATAATGTTGTATGTTGCAGTCTCGTGCTTATTTAACTTGTAAGTCTTACTGAACTTCTCTGGGGAAAAGCCAAGATATGGCGTGCCGTACTTGCTAGCACCATCCCAGTTAGTTTGACCAACAAAGACATTTTCACCGTTGACATTCACAGCAACACCTGTGTTATAGGCAGATACCTGCCCGCTCAACGTAAAGCTAGTGTTTGTCGTGTAGACATCAAAATGGTGGCTATTAGGTCGTTGCACCCAATTCGTGTCAGTGTCAAGATGAATTGCTGGTTGACTCAGGTTAGTTTTCAACACATGTTTTTGTGTCTTGGCAGTTGTTTCACCTTGAACTGTTTGATCATATTTCACGACAAACGCTTTTTCAACAACAGGTCCAACGTGATGCGCTACAAACTTAAAGCTACCATCTGGGTTAATGGTGACTTGATTTGATTTGTCGTCTGGGTTAGCACTATTCAAGACAAAACGCAGATTTTTGATAGAAGGAATTGCATAACCCGTGATTGTATAATCTTGTGTGAATGGATTATAGCACGTTAGAGCACCATTTTCATCAAGCAAGTTGCTTGGTGTAACTGCGATATCAGAACCAATCATCATAATTGGCCATTTATCATTAAGCCCCAAAGACTCAGCATTGTGTTCTGGTTTTAATGGTAGAATTGCGTCATTTTCCTCGCCATTGTCTTTAACAGATGATAAGCTTTCGCCTTCTGGTAAACGATAGACCGGCATGCTAAATGTCTTACTAAAATCAGACAATTGCCAACGATAGTGATACAAAGGATCGTTGGGCGAAACATCTTTTTGTAAACAAGCATCATTGAAAAACCAGTTTTCACCACCTGCTGGTGTTACAATACGCGGCAATATATCACTATACTCGGCTTCATAACCAGTAAACTGAACACTCTGAAGACCGTTACTAGCACAATCCTTTGATCCTCCACCTTCATAGTTGCTAGCTTTTTTTAATAGATTAAGACTGTTATTTTGTAAGTTAGCTAATGTTTGTGCGTCCCAAAGGCCGATCTGACCACTATAGGCCCCATCAGCAGGTAATTTAGTGGCCTCAACATTCTTTTCTAGACCATGCTGTCCAGTATAGACTTGCATATTTAAGTGATTATCAGTCCAAGTTGGGTGTGCAACACAAATCGTGCCAGATTCCTTATCAATCACTTGATTATTATAAATCAACACCTTATCTGGCATATGAGCACCAGTGAAAGCACCTTTGATATTTAGGCTACTTGTACTATACGGCACGACAAGAATTTCATGATTTCCTCGCTTAATCCATTTACCATGAGATTCGTTTGCTAAAGCTGTTTGATCTATTTCAGTATCAATTCCCTCGCCAACAGGAATCTCTGGTACCACAGGCTTAGTCAACTCTTTACCAGATTCGTCAGTAAACTTAAGATATCCAAGTTTACCCACTTTAATTCTTGTTGACCAGTTACCCTTTTTAGCCGTCACGGCAACATGGTCAATTTGTTTGTCTTGACTATCAAATGACGTGACATTAAATTGTTTATTTTGATTCCAAGAACCATTAATTTGCATTGACCAATACTTTGAATCTACTGCTTTTAAATCAAAGGCGTTGATACTTTTATGCTCACTTGGCGCACTATTGGGATCAACGTGTTCTCCAGTTTCAACATGAACACGATTTGCATCCATTGACAAGTTACTATTCTCACCATCAACTTTAGTTATTTTAATCATATTTTGATAATCAACAGTAAATTTGCTTGCCAATTGATCTACTTGAGTATTAGTTTCTTTGGTACCCTCAACGGGTAGCTTAAATTGACTTTCATACCAATCGCCATTTCCAGCACGGTCACGCAAAGTAATTTCAACCTTGTTATCTTGCTTTTTCAAGTTTTCAACCTGGTCTTTGTTCAAAAGAATATCAAAATAATTGTGTAACCAGCCAGAAGCTTTCTCCTTCTCAGGTGTGTCAAACTGATTAGAACTTAGGATCGAATTCAAACGTAAATCAACTCTGCCACCCACGTAATCATTAGAAAGGTCAAACAAACCAGAACCTTTTTCATCAATGTCGGCAGTTAAATGAAACCCGTCTTTTTTATACTTCAAATGTGCATTTTTAACTTTCGGCATGATATTATCGACGGTTAACTTACGGAATACCGTCTCAGTTTTAGCACCATCTAACATTTTGGCTTTGGTGCGGATGTAATAGACCCCATCAGCTACCTTTTCAGATTTACCTGTTTTAGTATTTGGTACAGTGCCATTCCATTCTGTACTAATTAGTCCCGGCTTAGACTGCTGATAAGTTGCTAAATGCGTCAGGACGGTCTTTTTATCCGCTCCCAACACGTCAACATCAATTTGTTTCGTCCAACGTAACATGTATTCTAAATCAACTGCTGACTGATGCGCACTACTCTTTTGAAATGAGATAGCCGCGTGATCATTATCACTTGTATATTGTGTAACGTATTCATTAGAAGCAATACCCGTATTTCCTGTGACTAATGGTCGCAAATAATGAGAATCACCTAAATAACCCCAGCCTTTAATTGATCCTTTTTCTTGTGCTGGCTTATCAATGACTTGTCCTGCGTCCCAATCACCATAGTAGCCAAAGTAAGGAATATTGGCTGCAGGTTCGCTGTCTTTGGTAGATTTAACTTGAACATAGCCTTCTACCCAGCTCTGCTTAGTTTGAGTTTTTGGCACAGTGACTGTCACGGCAACCGTCTTTGTCTGACCAGCTGGCACAGAAACTTGATTTTTACTGGTTGTCAATTTAGCGTTAGCAATGTTATGCTCACTCACTAAATCGAGATAGGGTTGTTCATCACGATAATAGTAAGTCCCAACACCATTCAAACTGGTTGTATCTAATGCTATACCGTCGGAGTTATAGGTTGTTCGAATACCCACTTCGTTTGGTGACTTGGAATCAGTGGTACGAATTTCAGTTGCCACACCACCAAGTCCTTTAATCGAATAGGTAGCTGCTTTATTACCGACGTTTTTGATATTCAAGCTAAATGTCTTCGTCTGTCCACTAAAGCTCTTCAAATCAACTGCACCATCTTGATCTTTGGCATCAGTAACAACTGTGCGTGATTTAATAGCATTGTCAACTTGAACTAAACCAGCACCTTGTTGACGTGGTGAATAATAAGCTTGACCATCTTTACTGTATACTGGTTGTGCTGTATTTTGTAGCAATGTCTTCATATTCTTGATGAACTTGTTGCTACCTTGACCAAGATTGATATGTTGTTTTTTAGCTTGTTGCTTCAACAATGCCACTGTTCCAGCAACAAATGGTGATGCCATACTTGTGCCACTCATTTGTGCATAATCTTTATTAGACAATGACCAAATATTACCGCCAACACCGGTAACATCAGGCTTCAAGTTCAAGTCTGGCGTACATCCCCAAGATGTGAACGTACTCATCTTGCCTGTGTTTTGATTATCTGAAGTTGTCGTCGTTGGTGCACTTAGCGACGCGTTTGCTACTTCTTTTCTTTTATTAGCGTCTTCATTTGTTGCATCTTCTGGTAGTACCTCTTTTTCATAATAATCAGGCGCTAATTCTCTTACCTTAGCAAGCAATTGTTTCCCACTTTGATAGGATATCAACATTGCAGGTGCATTTTCATCATCTACCGGTGCAGAATCGCAGCCAGGTAATGGTCGATCTTTATAATCAATTAAAATCACCATGTCGACATTGTTATTTTTTGCAGCCTTCTGCATATCTTTAACTGTCGTACCGGCATTAGGATCCGGATTGTATTGAATGATTTTGATTTTATGAGCGTCCGAAGAACGATCGAAACCTTTTGAAAACCAATCGGCTTTTTTTGTCTCGTCAAAGTTTCTCTCGCCATCAACCCATGGCACATCATTATCCTTAATCGTATGTTCCTTCGTCCAAAAGTTATCTGGAATCCCTGGTGACACACGCACCGGCACTTTATCACTAAATGTCTTGCCTGTGCTATCTGAGAAGTTTGTCGTCAACGCATGTGTTTGCGTACCTTCCATTGATGCTACTGATATAGCCCCGTCAGCAAGTGACATGGAACTAATTGAAATATCTTCTTCAGGATTATGGGCAACAGTATGTAAATCAGATTGTTCAGCTGATGCTCGACCATCATTTGACGCTGCCACAACCGGGACAACACCCAACTTTGCCGCTCGATTTAAAGCAGCCGTTTCTGGCATCAGACTAGAATAGTTAGTCAATGATGATCCCAGTGACAAGTTCAACACGTCAGCGCCAAGCTTCACTGAGTCTTCAATGGCGTCCACAATCGAGTCGGTTGACGCCCCATTGTGATGATTACTGAACACTTTCATATCCAGCAATTGCTCTTCAGGTGCCACCCCTTTGACTTTACCGTTAGCCGCCAAGATACCAGCCACGTGCTGTCCGTGTTCGTGAGTAATACCGCTGTCTTTTAACTCATCTTGAGAATCAATGTTATCCGCATAATTGTGGGCAAATGGCACTTTGTTGGACTGGTAAACACCATACGAACTGAATTTTTGGAACAGTTTTGAACTATCTTTGCTTAACTTAGCCTGTTTACTACCTATGGTGGTTAATTTCAAATCAGGGTGTGTGTAATCGATGCCCGAATCAATGTCAGCAATCAACATGCCACTGCCGTCGCCGCCATGCGCTGAACGCCAGTCGTCAGTCACTTGGGCAAGATCATTATCATTAGAGTTTGCCGGCTGATAAACACTTTGAATGTGGACTTCTTTCACGCCAGCAATCGCTGACAATTGCTTCACTTGTGTTGGCTTAGCCATAATCGACAAAGTATTGACCAAATACCCACTTTGTTTTAGAACTTTTTTACCGGTGATTTGCTCGGCACGATTTTTGATTGGCGTTTGCTGGTCAATTACGTTTTGCTCGGCTTGATTGATACGATTTAGCGTTGCTGACGTACCGTCAGGGTTTGGGGTGCTTGATTTTTGCGCTGCTGCCTCATCTGACAAACTCAAAGTCATTTTGACATAAGTATTAGACTTTTCTGCTAACGTCATTTCCTTAGGCTTTTTGCCTTGCGCAGTGAGTTGCGTGTCATAAGGCGTCTCAATCCCTTTTGTTTTCAAATCATCAGCTTTTTGTGCTTTAGTTTTGACAACCGCTGTCGGGAAGTTCTGGACGACCGTCTGCACCTTTTGCTGTTTTGCGGTCTTGTAGGGCGCTAGGCGATGCTGCTGATAGGTGTTGACACCAACCGTTGTACCAGCAATAGCCATCAAGGCAAAGCCCGAGAACATTAGATAAGCTTGTCGTTTTCTCATATTCTTCTCTCATCTTCAAATTTTTTGTTCATGAACATTGCACCATTATAGTATAAAATTTACCCCATAAACCATTTTTTCACAGTTTATTTACAAACTTCTTTTTTTGAACACAATTCCTCATAAAAGCTATTTTAAAGCCTTTACAGCAACTTTCAGGGGTTTAATTAACCTATTCCACGTCCATTATCAACCACATTTTGAAAATGATAATTTTATTATTTTTAGCACATATTTGCAAAAAAAAAAGCCAATAACATGTTATTGGCTTAGTGAAAGATATTTATTATAAGGTCACGTTGTGGTGAACTTGTTGCACGTCTTCATCTGACTCTAAGGCGTCAACTAATTTTTCGAATGCTTCTAAATCGTCACCTTCAAGTGTCATTTCTGATTGTGGCAACATCGTAATTTCAGTGGTTGAAAATTCAGATACACCACTGTCGCGCAATGCCGCAATTGCTTGATGCAATGCAGTTGGCTCTGTATAAACAACGACTTGATCATCTTGTTGTTCCGCATCACGAACGTCTACTTCGGCGTCTAATAATGTCTCTAAGGCACCATCAGCATCATCCCCTTCAAAGACAATCACACCAGTCTCATCAAAAAGATAGCTAACTGAACCTGAAGCGCCATAAGTGCCACCATTTTTGTTAAAGGCCGTGCGAACGTTGGTTGCTGTACGGTTGACGTTAGAAGTTAAGGTATCCACAATAATTAATGACCCATTGGGACCAAATCCCTCATAGCGTCCTTCAATGAAAGTCTCATCGCCCGAACCCTTGGCTTTTTCCAAAGCACGTTCGATAACGTGCTTTGGCACCTGTGCCTGCTTGGCACGTTCGATAACAAACTTCAAAGTTGAGTTAGCTTCTGGATCAGGACTACCACCTTGCTTGGCAGCAGCATAAATTTCAATCCCATATTTACTGTTAACTTTGGCGGCAGCACCATCAGTCTGCGCCTTTTTCATTTTAATGTTTTCCCATTTACGTCCCATGAGGTCACCTCTTTTAATTTATATCTTTTAATATTATACCGGTTCGTCGCCTATTTCACCACACGATACTGGCCCGGCTTCAAATCAGCAATGTGATATTCCCCAATATGCGTGCGAATCAACCGTAACGTCGGAATTCCCACAGCTGCTGTCATACGACGCACTTGACGATTGCGCCCCTCTTTGATTTTGAGTTGAATAAAACTCGTCGGTTGATTTTGCCGGACGCGGATCGGCTTTTCACGCTCCCATAGCCATTTTGGATAAGGAATTCGTTTCACTTTGGCCGGTAAGGTCATGCCATCTTTGAGCATGACACCTTGCGCTAATTCACGCAGTTGGGCTTTTGTTGGAATACCGTCTACTTGAACGACATAAATTTTGTAGGCTTTATTCTCGGGGTCAGTTAGTTCATGGTTCAACTTGCCATTGTCGGTTAGCAACAACAGCCCTTCACTATCCATGTCTAAACGCCCTGCCGCATAAACGCGCGGAATGTCAATATAGTCAGCTAAAGTGGGTCTCCCTTGATCATCTGTGAATTTTGTCAATACATTATAAGGTTTATTAAATAGTACAATCATGCTGTTGTAGTAGTGTCCTTTTCATTGTAAAAAAAGAAGCAAATCAATGCGGTGATTTGCTTTAATAGCATTATTATTGTATCACATCCACCAATAGTCACTGTAACAAACTGAGAGATTATCCCATTTCTTGTACCATTTTTATCAAACGATAAGGACTTGCTTCAATTTATACTAGTTAGTGAGGGAAAATTATGAAAAATAGTCTATTAATTGTTAATCTTGGCACGCCAGCCGAGCCTACCACACAAGCAGTCAAACAGTATCTCAAAGCCTTCTTGTCCGACCATAATGTCATTCAAATGCCAAAATGGTTATGGCAACCAATTCTCAATCACATTATTTTGCCAACTCGTTCATGGCGTTCAGCGACGTTTTATCAACATGTTTGGCAACCATTGGGTTCACCTTTGATGCAATATACAAAATTGCAAGCACAACAAATTCAAGCGCTTTTGCCTGACTGGCAGGTTAGCTATGCCATGACTTACGGTCAACCAAGTATTGCTGGTGAACTACACAAATTACAAAACGCCGGTGTTGACAACATCGTTGTCCTCCCACTTTTTCCACAATACAGTACTACAACCACAAAATCCATTGTTGAACAAGTCGAAGCAACAGGAATTCCCACACAAATCATTACTGACTTTTACCAACACGAACATTATCAACAACTTCTCGCTAAGACGGTGGCTAGTCAGTGGGATCCTGATAAATACGATCAGTTGCTGGTCAGTTACCACGGCATTCCCAGCTCGTATGTCCGCAAAGGCGATCCATACTTACAACAATGTACGGACACAACCGCAAATTTGATGTCATCGGTGCCGTCACTCAACCGCGACAATGTCACCCAAGTATTCCAGTCAAAGTTTGGTCCCATGCCCTGGTTAAAACCTTATCTACGGCCAACCTTGCAACAATTACCTGTACTCGGTAAACGACGTATCTTGATTGTAACACCATCATTTGTCGCTGATTGTCTCGAAACCCTTGAAGAAATTAATGTCCAAGGCTATCAAACTTTTGGTAGTACGGGCGGCGAATTGTATGATGTCGTGCCACCTTTTAACGATTCCCCTGACTTTTCTAGCTTTTTAGCACAGTTAGCCACTGACGAGGTGGCTCATGACTGAGAAAAGTCTCTCTGAAATTAACAATTCTGTTACCGTGCCAAGCGTTTATGAAAGTGCATTTTGGCGAAAATTCTTAGCTTATAGTGGCCCCGGCGCTCTAATTGCTGTGGGTTATATGGATCCGGGCAATTGGCTCACGTCGATAATGGGTGGTATTCATTATCGTTATTTACTATTGTCAGTCATTTTGATGTCAATTTTAGTGGCGATGCTAATGCAATATTTAGCCGCCAAACTTGGTGTTGTGACACAACTTGATTTGGCACAAATTATTCGTCAGCATGTTAATCGTCCCGTTGCAATCTTATTGTGGTTATTATCTGAACTCGCCATGATGGCAACCGATATCACCTCGGTAGTCGGTTCTGCGATTGCATTAACGTTACTGTTTAAAATACCATTATTTATCGGCATTTTAATTACTAGTTTGGACGTTTTATTGCTACTCGCTTTGCTACGATTTGGTATTCAACGCGTTGAAGCCATTGTGTTTATTTTAATTTTTGCTGTTGGTTTAGTATTTGCTTACGAAGTTGCATTATCACAACCGCAACTAGGTGATTTATTACGTGGCTATTGCCCACAAATTAGCTTAATCCACCATTCGCAATTAATCCTATCACTTGGTATTATCGGTGCCACAATTATGCCTCATAATTTATTTTTACATTCCTCTTTGTCGCAAACCCGTCGTTTTGACCACGACGATTCGGCGCAAGTTGCTGAAGCTGTGAGATTTTCTAAATGGGACTCCAACGTTCATTTACTCGTTGCTTTGATTATCAACTCTTTGTTACTGATTCTTGGCGCTGCCCTGTTCTATGGTACGCAAGCCAATCTGTCTGCTTTCAGCGACTTGTACCATGCGTTGCAAAATCCCCATTTAGCGGGTAAAATTGCGTCACCATTTTTGAGCACTTTGTTTGCTATCGCCTTACTCGCCTCAGGTCAAAACGCCACCATCACTGGTACATTGAGTGGGCAAATTGTCATGGAAGGTTTCACAAACTTGAAACTACCACTCTGGTTAAGACGTGTTATCACGCGTCTCTTGGCAATTATCCCTGTTATTTTACTGGTGATCTTATTTGGCGCAAAAGAAGGTGTGCTCGACCAACTGATTGTTTACTCACAAATTTTTCTCAGTATAGCGTTGCCATTTTCGATGTTTCCACTCGTGTATTTCACCAGCAAAACACGCTACATGACGACAAGATTTGTTAACCAGAAGTGGGTGACTGTACTGGGTTATTTGATTGCGAGTGTTTTGACTATTTTGAATGTGCAGTTGATTTTAAGTGTGTTTTAAAAATGCCATTTTTTCTAAACATAGAAAAATCACAAACAAATCACAATTCAACCACAATCTCACAATATCTAGGTTATATCATGATTATAGAATATATTTTGATTATTAACTACGAAGGAGCATTGTATGAATTCATCACTTGTAAAAACTATTTTCTTAGTTGCCGCAACTATGAGCGCAGCATTTGCCATGTCAAACACGGAGGTCAGTGCAGATACTCATCGTGTCGTTAAAGGTGAAACCGTTTATGATATTGCGCTAGCCAATAATACCTCAGTTTCAGAAATTGTCCGAATTAATGGTCTCCCCTCAAATGGGCATTGGATATATGTTGGAAACGAATTGAAAGTTAATGAACAATCAGAAACCAATACATCGGACAAAGAAAACAATCACGACGCTGCATTCGTAGCTATTGATAAGCGTAACGAAAATATTAATAACGCAAAAAATAGCTATCCATTTGGGCAATGCACTTGGTATGTCAAAGCGAGTTTAGGCTGGGTTGGTAATTATTGGGGTAACGCACAGGACTGGGCCAAGTCAGCAAAAACAGCGGGGTATCAAGTTAACGGAGAAGCCAAGCCGGGTAGTGTTGCTGTATTTTCACCTGGACTCCACGGTGCAGATGCAACCTATGGGCACGTTGCTGTCGTGGAAAAAGTTAATTCAGATGGCACAATCTTAATTTCTGAAGGAAACGCTGGCCGCGGTCTTTATAGCACCAGAACAGTACCTACTGCGAGTGTCCAATTCATTCATCAAAATTAATTGCCATATCTTATCAACATACAATAGCCATAACACTAATATCAGTGTTGTGGCTATTGTTTTACTCAACATAAACTCGTGCAATGTTTGGATGGTTCATTTATAACGACTTATCAAGCCATTTTTTATGATAAATCGCTTGCATATGCATAGCAATGAAAAATCAGTTATTGTACCTTTGGTGCGCCCTTCCAAACAGCAATTTCTCCGGTGCCACTTTTGTTATCAATATAGTCCGCCACATTATCGGATTGATACGCTTTAACAAATTTTTTGATTGCAACACTATTTTTCTTGCTTTTTGTTGTTGCAATAATATTAATGCCGCCATGTGTACTCTTATTAACTGGCTGTACATATATCGCTGACTTGATCGATCGACCAGATCCGACGATAAAGCTAGGATCAATTGAGGCAACATCTACTTCCGGTAAAGTTCTAACCAATTGATCAGTTGCTAATTCTTTAAATTTCAGATTCTTCTTATTCTCAACGATATCTTTTACCGTTGGATCTTTTACATTACTGGCTATTTTAATCAATCCTGCAGATTGCAATACCAACAAAGATCTGCCTTGAGTGACCTTACTATTAGAAATACCAACCGTTCCATTTTCTGGAATATCTTTAATTGATTTGTGCTTGTCGGAATATAAGCGACCAGCCACTAAAATTGTTTCCCCCACAGGTACAATATTAGACTTATGGCTCTTGTTCCAATCATTCAAAAAGATGTAATGCTGAAAAGCATTTGCGTCAATATCGCCGGATGTTAACGCCGCGTTAGGTTGTGTATAATCCGTGAACGTTTTTATTTTTAAGGTCAATCCTTCTTTTTTGGCATTATTTTTTATAATTTTCCATTGCTTGTCTGTGCGTTTATCGCCTGCCATGATACCAACTGTCAGTGTCTCTTGATCTTTACTTTTGGTCTGTGGACCAAAGCTGGCATAGGCAATGCCGGCGATAGCGACGACAGCCACACCACCAACAAGCCATTTAGTTGTTTTACTCATGATACGTATTTCTCCCTGTTTTCTCTAAATGATAATTCCTGATTTTTAGAATGGCGATGAACAAGCTATTTTTTCAATCAAAAAAGCCGCTTCTGTACTTTGTCAATACAGAAGCGGCTTACCATAAGCGCGATACCATTCTGAGTTTGGACTATTTGTTACCAAATAGTTGCTCACTAACCATCGGGCATCGGGAAATGATCCTAGCCGAATGGTGTGCCCGTTAACGGGGGCCAAATCGTTGCAAACTAAACGGTAAACCGACTCGTCTGCACCAATCACAGGTCATTTTCACAATCGCACGCACGCTAACTCACATCTCCCGTTAGCTTTCTTGGCTTTGATAAACTGTTACTTTCCTGTTCAATTCGTTTCATTCTAAAAATCGTTATAGATAATACTACATCCCATTCATTCTAATGTCAACCAACAACTTAAATGATCACTGCGTTTTATTCCAAACAAATATTTTAGTAAAAGCTAGTTGGTAAATTTTGCAGTGAATATTCAGAGAAAAGCAATATCATGAACAATCCACAACAACAATTCTTAACGATGCTTTCGTTGTTGATTTAGGTAAGTATAAAACATGCCAAACTTCTCAGTTTACAAGAAGTTTGGCATCTTTATGATTATAAATTTATAAGTAGATATGCCGACGAGAGGAACCTATGTTATAATTCGCAATCCCTATAATTTAGCTGACCACGTATATTGTATTACATTACATCTCATTGTGCTCAATTTTTCAAATAAACTGGAAATAACGCATATGGTGATAAGTTGGTTTAGTTACTTTTTTATTCTTATTTTTGTCTACAAACGCCGGCAAATAAATATTTGTAGGCAAGAACAGACCATTTTTTACTCTTTTTTGTTATTGTCTTATTCTTATTTCTACTGGACAAGCAGTCTAATTTCTATTTTTAAGTATTTTTCCAAATCCTCAAATTTTTTCCATTTATCTAAAATAATTAATAATATAAAGAAACTTGACTTTTTTATCAAAACCATTGGACAACGTTTTGATACTTTCTTAAGGGAGAAAAAAGTGTACATGCGATCAAATCAATATATAAAATGATAATTAATGAATACGTTCTCAAAATAGTCCATTTATATACCTAGATTTACAGCGCGAGAACGTGTTGCTCTGATATTCTCGCTTATTTTTTTACAATTTATTTAAAGTATACAAAAAATTTTAAGTACCGTTCCGCCGCAAAAAGACAAACTTATTTAAATGTCTTTAAACTCATTTTGTTAAATTTCAGCAAAAATATTATTAATCATCTTCGTGTCACGCAACTCCATCTCTTTAAGCATATGCAAATAAACGTTTTGCGTTGTTTGTATATTCGAATGCCCTAATCTACGCGATACTGACAAAACTGGCATACCATAAAACAGCATCACTGACGCATGAGTATGCCTCAAGCCATGAAAGCTAATCCTGTTAATATTTAAGCGTTCCAAAATGCTTGTCAAAGTTTTATTTATTTCTGAAGAATGCAGAATACGATTGTTTTTACCCCAAAATAATAATCCATAATCATTTGCTCTTATACTAAAAAAATGGACTATTTTTATTCAGTCCGTAAAATGAAAGTATAGGAGTATTTTTATGTCAATTCGTTATTCACAAGA
>NZ_BMBS01000004.1 GCF_014634805.1 Leuconostoc falkenbergense | reverse complement strand
TGGTTGTTTTAGACAATTACCATTAAAGGCGCTGCGGCTTTTTTATTCAAGTGTTCGGTTTAATTTTACAATCTACCATATATATTACTTTTATAATTTTAAAGGTATTTTGTATCAAATTCAGGATCTTGACTGGTCAAAATTTTTGGGCCATCCTTAGTAATCGCCAAAGTATGTTCATATTGTGCTGACCATGAACCATCAGCCGTCGTAACCGTCCAACCATCTTCTTCGGTATGATCTGTGTTAACTTTCCAGCCACCAATGTTAATCATTGGCTCAATTGTAATTACCATGCCTTCACGTAAGCGAACGCCATGACCTGGCGTCCCATAATGTGGCACATTTGGCTCCTCATGCATTGTTGGACCAACACCATGACCGATGTACTCACGCACATCACCATAATGATGTTCAACTTCTGTATATTGTTGAATCGCATTCCCGATGTCACCAATGCGATTGCCAACAACGGCTTGGTCAATGCCTAAGTACATTGCTTTTTTAGTAACAGCCATCAAGTCTTTAATCTCTGGTGTGACCTCACCGACTGCATAAGACCAAGCTGAATCTGACACGGCACCATTCAAGCCGACAACTGTATCCACCTTAACCAAGTCACCATTCTTGAGTTTCAAGCCCTTGCGGGGCAATCCATGGGCAACTTCGTTGTTGATACTAATTGTCGTGGCATATTTGAATCCTTCAAAACCGATTTGAAGTGGCACGCCACCATGACTTTCAATATACTCGCGCGATTTTGTTTCAATTTCCCAAGTATCGATACCTGGCTTAATTAAGTCGCGCAACATGAGGTGCATGCCGGCAATAATAGCGCCTGATTGACGCATGGCTTCAATTTCTCGTGGTGATTTTAACTGAATCATTTTTGACTTCTTTCCATTTTTAATACTCCATTTTATTATAGCATTTCACCCCAAAATAAAAAGCACGCAATTGCGTGCTATCTACTACTGTGCCATTTGTTGTGTTATTGATGTGTGAACACGTTCAATCTCTGTTTGGCTCATCACTTCAGTTGACCCTAAACCACTAATACTTTGGGTGGTTCCTTTTAGTTGATCCTGCTTAACCGTTCCGAATGCTTTACGATAGCTGAGGGCAAGATTTTTCATAGAAGTTGTTGAAACATCTGTTTGAACATTGTTAGAAATTGTCGTTAGCAGTGAATCATTAAACAATGTGCCAACTTTAGCTGAGTTTTTCAAGACTGCCTTGATAACGAGTTGCTGTCTCATTTGACGACCATAATCACCATTAGGGTCTTCATGTCGCATACGTGAGAACGCCAATGCTTCATTCCCATCCATGTGATAAGTCTTACCGGAAACAAATGAATATTGGCTCTCAGAATCAGCTTGTGTTGTGTCACCTGTCGTGGTGAACGTCAAAGGTGATGTGACATCAACACCACCAACGGCGTCAACCATTTTAACCAAGCCACCCATGTTAATCAAGATATAACCACCGTTAATATCAATATTTAACAGATTTTCAACAGCTGACACCGCTGAATCAGCTGATCCATAGGCATATGCAGCATTAATCTTCATTTGTTGACCGCTGACTGTTACCAACGTATCGCGTGGGATTGATGTCATTGTCGTGACATTAGTTTTGGGATTAATGGTCATGACGATCATTGTATCTGTTCGACCTTTGTAGTTACGACCAAGTTCGCCAGTATCTGTTCCAAGCAATAAATAAGAAACTGGTTTTTTACTACTCGTAAGTTTGTCAGCAGATTTTGTCGTTTTGGACGATTTCTGCATTTTCGTAATTGTGCTATTAACTTTATAGTACGCGTATGAACCTGTTGCAATTCCCCCAACTACGAGTAGTCCAATAATCGTTAAAATAATATTTCGTACTGTGTGTCGCTTTTTTGGACGCATTTTTGAACGCCTTTGCATGAGCAATTCCCCTTTGTTGTTTGTTACATAATTGTAAAATAGTATAACACAAAATGAACCTTAATAATCAACCCATACAAAAAAGTTCACAAAACGTGAACTCTTCATTAGGTATAAATACTACATTGTACCAAATAAACGGTCACCCGCATCCCCTAGACCCGGAACGATATAGCCATGTTCATTCAGTCCTTCATCTAATGATCCTGTATAGATATCAACATCTGGATGTGCATCTTGAACTGCTTTAACACCCTCTGGAGCTGATACTAATGTAATTAGCTTAATATGCTTAGCACCACGCTTCTTTAAAGCAGAAATAGCATCCTTAGCTGATCCACCAGTTGCCAACATAGGGTCAACCAACAATACGTCGCGTTGGTCAATGTCTTCAGGCAATTTAATGAAATATTCAACTGGCTCGAGAGTTGTTTCGTCACGATACATACCAATATGACCAATTTTGGCTGCTGGAATTAATTGTACAATACCATCGACCATTCCCAATCCAGCACGTAGAATTGGGACGACAGCTAATTTTTTACCTGCTAATTGCTTTTTAGTTGTTGTTGCTACTGGTGTCTCAACAGCAACATCTTCCAATTGCAAATCGCGGCTAGCTTCATAAGTCATCAACATCGCGATTTCGTCAACTAGTGCTCGAAAGTCCTTAGTGCCGACATTCTTGTTACGAATCATTGTGAGCTTATGTTGGATCAACGGATGATCCATTTCAACAAATTTTCCCATGATAGTTTTGAATGAACACAAACGAATCGACTGAAAACGCCGTATTCATTATTTCCTTCCAATTCAATTTACTATCTTAAATTATACCAAAAAATAACGTTATCCGGATAAAAATATCATTCACAAGAAGATTGGACAATTAATCAAGCACAGTTGCGTTTTGATGATTAGTAACAAGATAGGCGCCTAAGCCTACAAGTGCACCAAGAGCAGCTGGTACAACCCATCCAAAGCCAAGTGAGGCAAATGGCACAAATTGATGATATCCATTCACAACACGTTGTACGCTAGCCAACGACACTAAAGGTGAGCTAGCAAGGGCATCTAAAACAGCAGGTAAAGTGACAGCAGCCACAACAAAACGATAAACTAGCGCTGATTGCTTGAAATATTTGCTGAATAGCGACAATAAGATAAGTACCAAAGCAAATGGATACAATAGCATCAAAACCGGTACTGACCAAGCTACGATATTGGTCAAACCTGCGTTAGCTGTGACAAATGATCCAAACGCAATGACACGCAACCACCAAAGATAACTCACTTTTGGAAAAACGCGGTGCATATCTTGAGAAAATGAAACGAACAGTCCCATAGCTGTTGTGAAAACTGCTAAGGTCACGATAACGCCAGTCAACGCTGTCCCAAAGTTACCCATATAATGGCCAACGATCTGAGCAAAAGCATCGCCACCATTTGCTGATGGTTTGAACAATCCCAAACTACTAGTGCCAACCAGAACTAGCGCTGCGTAAATCACTGCTTCCGCGACAATACTTAACAAACCAGCCTTTGCTAATACAGTCGATACTTGCTTTTTGTGGAATCCTAAGCCTTTGACAGCATATACAACTGAAACGGCTAATGCCAACAAGGCTATGCCATCCATTGTATTATACCCATCTAAAATTCCCTGAAAAGCAGCATTACTTTGATACGCCGCAGATACCGTTTGATGCGTGTTGCCCATTGGCATAACTAACGATAATACCAACACTAATAACAATAGTCCCAAGAATAGCGGATTAAGATATCGTCCCACCCATTTCAATAAGCCTGATTCTTTAACTGTTAGGAAGTAAGCCAATCCAAAGAAGACAGCCGAGAAAACTAACATTGCTAATCCTTGATATTTAACAGGCACAAATGGTGCTACGCCCATTGAAAACGCCGTTGCTGCTGTACGCGGTGTTCCAAAAAATGGTCCGATTGTCATGTGAATTGCAACTAAAAATACTGTTCCAAACCAAGGTGCGACTGGTTTGGCAATGTCGTAAACACTTTGACTATTGGTGACACTCACCGCCATCATTGCCAAAAATGGCACAATAGTACCAGTAATCAAAAATCCAACCGTCGCTGGTAACCAATTACCACCTGATAATTGACCTAACTGGACAGGAAAAATTAAGTTTCCTGCTCCAAAAAACATTCCAAATATTAGTGACGCCACTAATACTAACTTTTGCCACGTTAATTTTTTTTCGTCCATTTCTTTTCTCCCTAGTAGTATACGTTATTGCTTCAATTTACTCACTAAATCATTTGATATTCATACCAATCCCTCTTCTCCCTGTATGATGAAAATAAAAAAGACTAGCTACAATTTTTTAGCAGCTAGTCTTTCAACGTATCAAATCAGCTACCTATCATGTTTTGTCTGATAGGCGCAAAAAATTTCAGCACTTATCACTAATTAATGATAATAATGCTGATAATAATTTGTTTTGTTGTTGCGAATTGATTTGTCATATTATTTTCTCATTTATTTATTAACAATATTAAACCAAATATCATTTATTTTGTCAACCACTAATTTTAGTCAAAAAAAAACGCTTATCGCGTTTTTTAAATTAGCGTTGTACGGCTACTGTCGTTTCAGTTGTTGCTGCAGTACGTTCTTGTACCAAAACATTTTCTGATGACAATGCAGACTTTGCTTGCTCAGCCAACTTTGAGAATGTGTCAAAATCAGAAACAGCAAGATCAGCTAACATCTTACGGTTCAATTCAACACCGGCCAATGTCAAACCATGCATCAACTTTGAGTATGACAAACCGTTCATACGGGCTGCTGCGTTGATACGAGCAATCCATAGCTTACGGAAGTTACGCTTTGTGTTCTTACGATCACGGTATGCATACAAGTATGACTTGTAAACTTGTTGCTTAGCAACCTTAAAATTAATACGACGTTGTCCACGGTAACCCTTGGCCAACTTAACAAACTTTTTACGACGTGCGCGTGATACTGTACCACCCTTAACTCGCATGGGTATTTCCTCCTAGAAATTAAATAATTAGACTTACCTTGAAATTAGAGCGTGCTCAACATCTTAGCGTATGTCTTAACAGTCGTTGAATCCATCATGCGTGTGCCACGCAATTGACGACGTTGCTTCTTTGTCTTACCGTGGAAACGGTGTGAAGTATAAGCTGAAGCTGACTTCAAGCCACCGTTAGCTGTCTTCTTAAAGCGCTTTGCTGATGCGCGGTGTGTCTTCATCTTTGGCATGTGACCAATTCTCCTACTTTACGATTTTTGTTTATGCTTGATTAAACAAGCGACTAAACCCTTACTTACTTGGCATCGCGTGGTGCCAAGACCAAAAACATTTGGCGGCCATCCATTTTGGCACGTTGTTCCACCTTGGCGATGTCATCAAGTTCTTCAGCCATGCGGTCTAAGACCCCACGTCCAATGTCTTGGTGAGTAATCATACGACCACGGAAACGCAAATTCAGCTTAACTTTGTTGCCTTGCGACAAAAACTTGATTGCTGCCTTTTTACGTGTTTCGAAATCGCCTGAATCAATCACTGGTGACATACGAACTTCTTTAACTTGAACAATTTTTTGGTTCTTACGTTGTTCTTTTTGCTTCTTTTGCGCTTCGAACTTCGCTTTACCCCAGTCCATGATTTTGGCAACTGGTACTTCAGCGTTAGCCTGTACCAATACCAAATCAAGGTCTGCATCATTCGCTAATTGTTGGGCATCACGTGTTGACATTTCCTCTTGCTTACCATCATGGATAAGCAAAACACGTGGTGCGCGGATATTTTCGTTGACTAGATCAACTTGTCGTGGTTGACGTGCTATTGTCTGGCACCTCCAAATTTATTTTGTGAATCAAGAAGAAAAGTGGGCAAGAACTTAATCTTTACCCACTTCAACACTTGCAGTACTTAACGTACAACTGTATCTGCCAAGCAACGATATCACTTGGCGAGAAGCGGGTGCTTCTACTTGTTCAACAGATACTAGTTTACTACCTCATAGATCATTTGTCAACTGTGTTCTGGATTAAACGAACGCCATAGTGACTAATAACTAAAATTGCAAATTGAACGCCGGCAAACAACGTGACAAAAACAATCATATGCATGCTGAACGATTCAGCTATTAAACTTAAAACATGTTGTAATCTTGTGAAAACATCCCAAGAGTTCAAGCGAAGAAAACGGCCGATATATATGCCAACACCTGATAATATCGACAAGACAGCCATAAGGAATAATTCTAGCACATCGTGGCGTTTGTCAAAATAATGTTTGAAAATAAGCTCTAAACTTAAAATACCTAACACAACACCGATAAATATACCTGCCGACAAAACCGCATAATTGAAATATTGCATACGGACTGTCAAACCAATACCGATGTATTGTAAATGAATATAATCTGTAATCATATACATCGTATTTGGATAGAATAGCAACCATAAAATACTAAAAATTGTCCCCACTGTGACACGTTTAGTAAATGCCACTACTAAGGCAAAATCCAAGGGTAACAATGCCAAAAACACATTCCAGTTTAAAAATGTAAAATGTGTGGGGGTCAGGTAGACAAACAAAAAGAAAAGAACCACAATTAGATGAATAGCACCTATACTAATTAAATTTTGTTTTCTCATCCGAGCACCTCCTTAATTTGCTACATCTTATATTTTAGCACGTCAATGCGCTGCCGTTTCCTGTGTTTATAAGGACTATAATTGTCTTTATCGTGATAAAAAGTTGGTCTCACTGGCTGTAACAGTATTCCGTATCATTCTATGGTAAAATAACGATAATAAAGCTTTATCAAAACCTAAAATTTATAGTAACCTTATGTCAAGTAAATACCCTTGACATTAAATAGAGTTTAACTGTTGACAAACGCTGTAAATTTCGGTAAACTTGACTAGTTGATAAATTGAAACGAAAGGAGGTGCTATCATGGCTACCCCATCAAACAAGAATTCAAAGTCTCACAAGCGCAATCGCCGCGGACACATTGGTTTGAATGTTCCAAACATTTTGTTGGATCAGACAACTGGTGAATACCGTGTTGCTCACCGCGTCTCACCTTCTGGTGTTTATAACGGCAAGCAAGTTGTTGATAAGAAGTAACAATGATGCCTGTTCTATTTGTAGAACAGGTTTTTTTGTTTGCGAAATAACTTTAATTTAGGATCTATGACTATAAAAATCAAAGAAGCCGCGGTTGACTCTGCTGACCGCGCCCAAGAAATGATTGCACGTGGTGCTAACCGAATTGAATTAAACGCTCGCCTTGACTTAGGCGGCAT
Organism: Leuconostoc falkenbergense; assembly: GCF_014634805.1. GTDB lineage: Bacteria > Bacillota > Bacilli > Lactobacillales > Lactobacillaceae > Leuconostoc > Leuconostoc falkenbergense. The sequence continues at coordinate 65,783 of NZ_BMBS01000004.1, read as the reverse complement.
TACCCCTGACACACGAACTATAATCGACACGTTAACTATTGCTGGTGATATACCAGTTGTCATTATGGTTCGCCCTCGTGGTGGCGATTTTGCATATGATAATACTGAATTAAACCAAATGCTAGAAACCTTACAAATTGTTGCAGATTTAGGTGGTCAGCATGTTACTTTCGGTGTTGTGCGAAGCGGATCACTGGACACAGACATGATGTCGACGTTAATCGAGACTGCAGATACCCTGAATTTACATGTCGTTATGCACATGGCATTTGATGAGATTGCAAAAGACCAACAACAAGCAGCTATGCAATGGTTATTCGCACATGGCGTTACGCGTATTTTGACCCACGGTGGTGTGCTGAAAACGGCCATCACTGAACTAATGCCACAATTAGAATTTCTTGTAGATCGCGCACCAGTTGGCATGACCATTTTACCTGGTGGTGGTGTGACACACGATAACGCTGACGAAATTGCTGATGTGCTTAGTATTTCTGAGGTACACGGTACTAAAATAGTATAGCTTTATTTGACTATTTGACTGTCAGGTAAGATCAAAAACCACCCAATAGGTGGTTTTTTAATGTTAGTAAGTCGCTTATCATTACGTGATACAATGAAAGAGTCGATATTTAAAAAAATACATATTAATTATCTTGCTATCAGTGATGAAATGACACAATCAAAGCAAACGTTTTTCAAAATTGGTTACATATACCAACAGCACAAGGAGCTAATCAAATGCCACTAGATGGACTCTTTACTCATGCCATCGTTCATGAGCTTAATACATTGATAACGGGTGGCCGTATCACCAAGGTACATCAACCCTATTCAAACGAAATCGTCCTTGTTGTACGTAACAACGGGCAGAACTATCCACTGCTTTTGAGCGCACATCCAAGTTATGCCCGCGCACAAATTACCTATATTCCGTATGAGAATCCACAAACCGCGCCTAATTTTGTGATGTTTTTGCGACGCTATTTGGAAGGCACTAAAATACAACTAATTGAACAAGTTGACAATGATCGTATTATCAATTTTTATGTCAACGCACGTGATGAATTAGGTGATGTACAAGAAATTCGAGTCACGCTTGAAATGATGGGACGCCACTCTAACCTTTTTCTCGTACGCGAGCATGATAATCGCATTCTGGAACTCATCAAGCATGTACCTGCTGACCAAAATCGCGTGCGCTCATTGTTCCCAGGCGCAACCTATATTTTGCCGCCAGCGCAAAATTTGTTAAATCCCTTTGAAAGTGGTTTAGACGGCTTAGCATCTATGATTTTGGATGAGCCGTTCGACAATTGGGCAAAGCAAATTCAAAGTACCTTTCAGGGATTTAGTCGCGATAGTGCGCAGGCTTTAGCCCACGCTATCAATCAGGATGGCGACCACCTGGCAAATGCGCGTCATTGGTTGTCACAATTTGATGATCCGCAACCAACCTTGTTTACCTCAGCCAACGGTGGGTTCAGTTATGCAGCATTTAATTGGCAACAAGAATCTGCAAGCGCGCAATCATTTAACACAATTGGTGAAATGCTAGATGCTTATTACGTTGGTAAAGCCGAGCGTGAACGTGTTAATCAACAAGCCGGATCATTAGTCCGTGTTGTTAAAAACGAGCTCAAAAAAAATATCACAAAACGTAAAAAGCTTTTAAATACGCTATCAGACGCTGAAAATGCCGATGATTTGAAAGTTAAAGGCGACTTGCTCATCACCTATCCGCATCTTGTAGAAAAAGGTATGACAAGCGTACAAATCGAAAACTACTACGATAACAACAACTTACTCTCAATCACACTTGATCCTAAACTTAATGGGCTCAAAAATGCGGAAAAATATTTCACGAAATATCGAAAGTTGCGGACAGCGGTTGACTTTGTCAATGAACAGTTGGCGCTCACTGACGCTGAAATTTCCTATTTCAATAACATCATGGCGCAATTAGATGTGGCTTCACCTAAAGATGTTGAAGATATCCGCGTTGAATTAACAACAGAAGGCTATATTCGAACCAAAAAGAAAAGTAAACAGCGACCTAAAGTGTCACACCCCGACAGATTCGAAAGTAGCGATGGTACGCTCATTGAAGTCGGAAAGAATAATTTGCAGAATGAACGTCTCTCGCTTAAGCAAGCTGATCGTCGCGATATTTGGTTACACGTTCAGAAAATTCCAGGATCACACGTCATCATTCATGACGCGAATCCCTCAGAAGCAACGCTTATCGAGGCAGCCAAATTAGCTGCATATTATAGTAAAGCTAGAGATTCGGCTAATGTCCCTGTTGACTATTTACCTGCTGGTAAATTGCGAAAACCAAACGGTGCAAAACCTGGCTTTGTCATTTTTGAGGGTCAGCAAACACTTTATGTGACCCCTGACGCTGCACTTGTTTCACAATTGAAAATAAAAAAATAACAGCCTGACGGCTGTTTTTTGTTAGTTGGGATTTGGTAAATAAAGGTTCCCTAATGTGGCAGCTAACACTGCTTTAATTGTGTGCAAACGATTTTCTGCCTGCTCAAATTGATGTGCATACGGCGCATTAAAGACATCGTCAATGATTTCCATTTCTGTCAAACCGTACTTGTCATAAATATCTTGTGCCATTGTCGTTTGAACATCATGAAATGCTGGCAGATCATGCAGAACAATGACTTGATCATTGTGCGTTTTTGCTACCAATTCATGATTGATTTGATAAGGTAGCAATAGTTCGATTCGTTGTGCGAACTGGTCTTCCTCACCCATTGACGCCCAGACATCTGTATACAAAACATCTGCACCTGAAACACCTAAATCAACATCATCGGTAATAGTAATTTTTGAACCAGATACGGCAGCCTTTTGCTTTGCCAACTGTTGCACATCATCAGTTGGCTGCAAACTTTTAGGCGCCACAATATGAACATTAACACCCAAAATAGCGCCTGTCACCAACAAAGAGTGGGCAACATTATTACGGCCATCCCCTAAATAAGCCAACGTAATGCCTGACAAATGACCAAAGTGTTCTTTGATGGTCAAAAAATCAGCCAACATTTGTGTCGGATGCCACTCATCTGTCAGACCATTCCACACTGGCACGCCACTGGTGGTTGCCAACTCTTCAACAATTTTCTGAGAAAAGCCACGGTATTCAATACCATCATACATGCTGCCCAAAACTTTTGCTGTATCTTGTAGCGATTCTTTTTTGCCAAATTGAATGTCATTGTGACCCAAAAATTCTGGATGTGCACCCAAATCATTGGCCGCAACTGTGAATGCCGAACGTGTCCGCGTTGACGTTTTTTCAAATAATAGGGCAATATTTTTACCCGCCAAATACTGATGGGGAATATTTTGTTGTTTGAGTGACTTTAAATGCGCTGCCAAATCAATCAATGTTTCTAGCTCTGCTTTAGTAAAATCAATCTCTTTCAAAAATGATTTACCTTGGAAATGTGAATTCATTGGCGCTCCTCCAAAATTTTATAATTACGCGTTACTTCTTTTTTGACGTTGGTCACAGCCGTACCACCAAGTGATGTACGACGATTAACAGCCGTTTCTGAAGCCAAAATTTGATAAATATCAGCTTCAATTTGAGGTGCAGCAGCTTGTAAGTCAGTCAAAGTCATTTTCTGTAACGGTGTATGTGTCTGAATGCCCTTCAATACCAACTGACCAACAATCGCATGTGCTTCACGGAAAGGCACTCCTTTGGTGGCTAAATAGTCAGCGAGTTCTGTTGCATTTGAAAAATCATCTTGCGTTGCAGCTAACATTTGACCCTCATGAACCGTTAAGCCATTTAACATGCCAGTAAATATTTTCACCGAGGCAATTACCGTGTCCATCACATCAAAAACTTGTTCCTTATCCTCTTGCATATCTTTGTTATAAGCAAGTGGTAAAGATTTCATTGTCGTCAATAGCGCTAATAATGAGCCATAGGTACGACCAGTTTTACCCCGCACCAATTCCGCAAAATCAGCATTCTTTTTTTGAGGCATGATTGAAGAGCCTGTTGAAAAATCATCTGACAATTCAATATAATTAAATTCATAGCTCGACCATAAAATTAACTCTTCAGCCATACGTGATAAATGCATCATTAAAATCGAAGCATTGCCGAGAAATTCCAATGCGAAGTCACGATCTGACACAGCATCTAACGAATTATGATAAATATCACTAAAGCCTAGCTCATCCGCAACAAATTCACGGTCAATGGGAAATGTGGTACCCGCCAAAGCTGCAGCTCCTAGTGGCAGAATGTCCGTATGCTTTTGGTTAAATTCAAAACGTTCGTAATCACGTTGGAACATGTTGAAATAAGCTAACAAATAATGACCATAAGTTATAGGTTGGGCATGTTGTAAGTGAGTATAGCCAGACATAATCGTGCCGGCGTGTTTGTCTGCCAATGATAATAGCTCACTCTGCAAGTCGGTCAAGGCTGACATCACATGTGGTAAACGGTGTTTTACCCAAAGGTGAAAATCAGTTGCCACCTGATCATTTCGAGAACGCGCAGTATGAAGTTTGCCAGCAACAGCGCCAATTTTTTCTGTCAATAAAGCTTCCATATTCATATGGATGTCTTCATTTTTAACATCAAATGTCAAATTACCCGCTGTTAATTCTTGTTGCAAACTTTCTAAGCCAGCCACAATTTGTGCTGATTCGTCACTTGATATAATAGCTTGTTTGCCCAACATTTTTGCGTGGGCAATTGACCCTTCTAAATCTTCAGCCGCCATTTTTTGATCAAAATGAATCGACGCCCCAAACTCATCAACCCATTCAGATGCTTTGGCAGTAAAACGACCACCCCATAATTTATCACTCATATCACTTTTTTGCACTGCGCAATGCAACAGTGTTTTCCCTTCTTCAAAGCTATGTACGCGCCGAAGCGCTTGTTTATTTCACTGTATCTTTCTTTGGTTGTGAATGAACATGGTTCACTTGTTCATACACCGTGTTACTCAATGTCCACAACTTGATGAAGCCAACAGCAGCTTCTTGGTCAAAGGATGATGCAGCCGTGTAAGTTGCCAAATCTTCGTTATATAATGAATTTTGCTCTGATTGACGCGCAACAGCAATGGCATTACCTTTATAAAGCTTCATTTTAACAACACCGTTCACATTTTTTTGTGTATCATCAACGAAAGCCATCAAACTGTCAAACAAAGGTGATACCCACTTAGCTTCATAAACGAGATTAGCTAATTGTTGCTCAATTAATGGCTTGAAATGGGCCACATCACGTTCGAGCGTCAAATCTTCGAGATCCTTGTGCGCTGTCATCAACACTGCAGCAGCAGGCGCTTCATAAATTTCACGAGACTTGATACCTACCAGACGGTTCTCAATATGATCAATTCGACCAATACCATGTTGACCAGCAATTTCATTGACGGCAACAATTAGTTCAGCAAGTGGTAATTGCTCACCATTTAATGCTACCGGCACACCTTGTTCAAATGTCACATCGATAAATTCTGGTACATCAGGTGTGTTTTCAATAGCCTGTGTTAAGGCGTATGCATCTTCAGGTGCTTGGTTCCATGGGTTTTCTAGGATACCTGCTTCATTGGCACGTCCCCACAAGTTTTCATCAATTGAATAAGGTGAGTCCAAATCAATAGGCACTGGCACGTCATGGTCATGGGCGTATTCAATTTCTTCTTCACGCGACCATTGGAAATCACGAATTGGTGCTTCAATTTTCATTTCAGGATCAAGGGCATGGATAGCTGCTTCAAACCGTACTTGATCATTACCGTGCCCAGTCGAACCATGAGCAATGGCAACAGCATCATTTTCATGCGCAATGTCAACTAATTTTTTGATAATCAAAGGACGTGACAAAGCAGAAACCATTGGATATTCGCCTTCATACATCATGTTTGCTTTGATAACTGGTGCGACGTATTGCTCAGCAAATTCTGATTTTGCGTCAATAACAATTGACTGTGTCGCCCCAACTTGCAAGGCTTTGGCTTGGATCATGTCCATATCTTTGCCATGTTGACCAACGTCTAAAACGACAGCGATAACGTCATAACCCTTTTCGTTCAACCAAGGAATGGCTACTGAGGTATCCAACCCACCGGAATATGCTAATACTAATTTTTCTGTCATGATAATGTCCTCGCTGTTTTTTGTTTTAGTTATTTGTTGATTCTATATTAGCGCGCCTTGTTTAAATATGCAATGAGATAACGATTATATACACTTAAAAGTTGTATAAACTAATTTTAAGTGTATATTTTTGCAATAAAAAAGAACCTTTCGGTTCTATTGATATATCTTATTCATGCCAAACAGGTTCCAACAAATGGGTTTGTTCTGGCGTTGGCCCTACGGCGAAGCTCAACAAATCAACTTCCAACAATTCAGAAATACGTTGGAGATAATGTTGGGCATTGACTGGTAGTTCTTCAAATGTTGTCACACCCGTAATGTCTTCATCCCAACCGGGCAAGGTCTCACAGTTGACGTCCAACCCATTAAACCAAGTATCTGAAGCTGGGAAATGGTGAATTTCTTCGCCTTTATAAGTATACGAGGTCGCAATTTTTATTTCTTTCAAACCTGACAAAACATCCAATGAGTTAATGGCTAACTTGGTCAAACCAGAAACTTGTACCGCATGTCGCAAAGCAACCGCGTCTAGCCAGCCAATACGGCGAGGACGCTTAGTAATCACACCGTACTCGTGACCCACTTCGCGAATATGATCTGCAATGTCATTAAACAATTCAGTTGGGAAAGGTCCCTCACCAACTCGAGACGTATAAGCTTTAATGACACCAACAACGTCTTGGATTTGCTTTGGGCCTACCCCAGCACCATTCATCACACCACCCGCTGTTGGGTTAGAGCTTGTCACATAGGGATACGTACCGTGATCAACGTCAAGCATTACACCTTGTGCACCTTCAAATACAACACGTTTGCCAGCTTTCATCAATTGACCCAGCAAATAAGACGTATCTGTCACATAAGGTGCCAACTGACGACCATATTCAACATAAGTTTGGTAAATATCATCGTAATCTAACGCTTCTTCACCATACAATTTAGTCAATTGGGCATTTTTAAATGGCAAATATTCTTTTAGCAACTTACCAAATACTTCTGGATCAATCAAATCAGCGACGCGAATACCAACACGTGAGATTTTATCCGTGTAGGCAGGACCGATACCTTTTTTGGTCGTACCAATTCGATTATTTGAAGCAGATTCAGATGCCTTATCCAACGCAATGTGGTACGGCATAATAACATGTGCACGGTTCGAAATGCGCAAATTCTCAATCGTAATTCCTTGGCTTTCAACTTCTTTAATTTCAGCTAAAAGTGCTTCGGGATTGACAACAACGCCGTTGCCAAGTACTGCTAGTTGACCTTTCGTGATGATTCCAGATGGTAGTGCAGACAATTCAAATTTTGTTTGGCCATGCCAAATCGTGTGTCCCGCATTGTTACCACCTTGGTAACGGACAACAGCATCCGCATGTTCAGCGAAAAAATCAACGATTTTTCCTTTACCTTCATCGCCCCATTGGGAACCAACAACAATTACACCAGACATATTTTTCTCCTGTTACGCCGATAGCTGCTTTCAGACGGGATAGGTTTGTCGGAGAAAGCCAGTATTCTACATTCAGAATAACTAACCTGTTTGCGCCTATCCGTGAGTGTCCCTCTATCATCGTTCATTTTTATGTAAAACACGAACATTAAATGTGATAAACTCATTTTACCTATTTATTTTACCATAATCCTAAATTTATTTTTGAGAAAAGTGATGTTAATTTCTAATATTATCGGTTAAAACGTTTGCCTCATCGAATTTATAGAAATAAAAAAGGACATATAATGTCCTTTTTAATCAATCTGCCGACGTATAAACAGCCAAAACGTCTTCGTTTTCTTCAAGTTCATCGACTAAATGATCTAATTTTTCGCGATCTTCATCAGTAATTGTCATTGGATTTTGCGCAATCATCGTAATTTCAGCATCTTCAAAAACGAAACCCGCTTCAGTCAAAGCACCTTCAACTGCCTGAAAGTCCGCTGGATCAGTGTAAATTTCAAATACTTCATCAGCTGTTTGAACATCTTCAGCACCGGCTTCCAGCGCCGCCTCCAAAACAGTGTCTTCATCCAAATCAGGATATGCTTCACGATCAATTGCTAAGTAACCTTTTCGGTCGAACTGGAAAGCAACTGAACCAGATGTGCCCAAAGCACCGCCAGCATGTTTGAATGAATTACGAACGGTAGAAACTGTACGATTAATGTTATCCGTTGATGCTTCAACTAACACAGCGACACCGGCTGTGCCATAACCTTCATAGGTCACTTCTTCAAACTTTGCACCACCAGCACCAGATGCTTTATCAAGTGCACGTTGAATGTTATCTTTTGGCATGTTAGCTGCCTTCGCTTTTTCAACAACCAAACGCAATGATGCGTTCATCTCTGGATCTGCACCGCCAGCCTTTGCAGCAACATATAAGTCGTGTGCCAGCTTTTGAAAAATCTTACCACGCTTAGCATCTTGGGCGTTTTTACGACCTTGGATGTTATGCCATTTACTATGTCCTGACATTGTGTCATCTCCTTGAAATATAAATATTCAATCTATTTTATCAAAAAAACGAACGATTTACCAGCTTGACCGATATGATAGTTATCGAGCTAACCGTTGTAACCTCAATTTTACTTGATCAAGGGCACCACGTAACCGTTTAACAGCAGCCAAAATTTCAGCAGTTGTTGATGAATCATCCAAGGTAGACAGCAACTGTTTCTTTGCTTCTTGCACAATTAATTCTTTCTTAAATACACGCCTATTTGATTGTTTCAATAGCATTGTTGCCATTGCAGTCACGCCTTGCCTAGCCGTTTGCAAATCAATAAATGTCTCTGACAAATCACGGTGTGTCTTTTTCATGGCGGCGAATCCTTCACAGGTATGAATGCGACCAATTAGTTTTTGTAACGTGGGTTCATTGGCCACACTACTCTGATAAACTTCCTCCAAAAGAATATCTAACTGACTTTTCTCAGTTTTAGTTGATGCATTAATCATTTTTTGAGTGGCTTGCAATTGCTGATAGGCAGCCATGATGGCTTTTGAATTAACCGACTTCATAGTGTGCTTTAGATAATTGATCTCGCTAATAATTTCTTTATCTTGATGAGATCCATGGATTGTCATGAGCAATTGCCGTGCCAGCTTCAACGCCTCATCCAATTCTGCTTGTTTCCGTCTTACAGATGCTCTTAATCGATTGGTTAAAGAATAGATTGAAGCAATTGTCGCCTTGCTGTCGTACAATGTATTGTCTAGTACGAGTGCATCAATTTGGACATCATTATCTTCCGACCAACGACTCATGTTAAGACCATTAAGGTATGTTTCAGCAAATTTAACAGCTTTTTCACGTTCAACTGTTGCTTGTGTCACCCGATCAGATAATAACTTAAGAACAAATTGTTCATCTGCCATGGCGCCCTTATACATCGCCTGAATAAATTCAATGACAATTTTCACTTCAGGTTCCATTGCCACACTGCTTGTCATCATATTTGCCACTGTCTCTTCTAAATGAAGATCAAATTTTTCACGTTGTTGCAATAATACAGCAAGTTCTTTTTCAGCATTTTGATACAATTCATTCCAATTTTCATGGCATTTTTTGGCTGCTTGAAGCAACTTAGTATTTAACTGTTGGTATACATTTTCGGAAGATAAAAGCTTATAACGCTTTAACAATGCGCCTAAATCACGACGATATTTGGGTGCTAAATTTGTTAAATCACTAATTTGGTTTGTTTGCAATAACTGTTCATCAGACATTTTTTTAAATAACCCAATACTTGGCCCAGCATTCAAGTCTGTTAAAGCTATTTTTCTATCAATTCGTGCCAAAACAGTTGTACTTGTCAATTTAGAACTCGCTGCTTTTAATTCATCAACATGAGATTCAGGGCGGAGCAATAACTGTGATAACGCCAATACTGTTTGCCTAACCTTTGTCTCATTACCAACTAGTGTAACATCATAAAGTGTCATTTTAGCTTGCCGGAGTGTCTTCTGATATACTTTTTCTGCTGCAAGCATTGTGTCGTGTAAGTATCGACGAGCTGTTATTAATCCATCATTGGATTTTGCTGTACTTAAACATTTTTTTAATTTTTCCAGAGCAGTTTGAACGTCAATATTCTTGACTAGATGTGGTGGCACTTGCAATCTTCGCGTTGACTCAAGCACTTCATCTCGGACATTTTCATCAGGATGAAAAATTAAATCAAAATCGAATTGATTCGAAAATTCAGCGGCATTTCTGTCAGAAACTTTATCAATCTTTTCTTCCCAATCTTTTTCTTTCCCTAACATTAGTGATGCAATTGTTCGTCGCTGATTGACCCAAACATAATGTTTTTGAGGTGCCTTATCCATTCTTCTTTCTCCCCTTCATTTTTTGACCAGTCATACTATATTTCTATTTTAAAAAATGAAAGTGAATAATTATTGAACTAATCATGTTGAGATAAGTAAGAATTTTAAGTATTATGAAGAAATTGCGTCCAAAAAAAACGCATTACTGCGTTTAATAGTTATTACCACCAAGTAACTCCAAGTACGTCATAGCAGCACTGGCAATCAATGCTGCTAAAATATCGTCAAGATAAACATTAATACTATCTGTTTTATCGTTGATGACACCAATCAAACCTGGCTTTAAATCATCTAACAAACCGTAATGAACCGTTGCTGCCGCAGAAAATTGCTGGGTAATTGCAATCGCTAAAATTTCATCAACATTGTGCCCATTAGCATCTCGTTGCAAGCGAGGCTTTAACGGTTGATCATCTGACATTGTTTCTGCTTGTTCATCCAAATAAAGCGCTGTCAAAATAATATCTGCGACTTCATCTTTGTGTAACACACGTGAAATAGCTTGTGCCAATGTCTGTTCATCAAGTTCATCATGATATTTATCAGTCAAAAATGTACGAGTGCCTTCTGCAATATCTTCAATTTTAACGCCACGCTTTGCTAACTGCGCAATGGCTTGCTCTTGTAATTCTTGTGTCATGATATCTCCTTTAATCACCAATTGTCATATTTGGATTTTGATAGCGTCTTGTCAAAATCACGTGTGGAATTTCATCCAAAGCTGTTTTTACATGTTCCTGTTGTGCTGCTGTAAAATCATTGATTGCCACCAAAGTATAAGCGTATTGTCCAACAGCACGGTTGCTCAATTGTTCAATGTTAATGCCATTATCTCCAAAAAAGGCAGAGATTTGCCCAATCATGTTTGGTACATTTTCATGAATTATACCGACGCGATAGTTGGTTGTAAATGGTTCATTAACATCAGGATAATTCACAGAATTAATAATATTTCCAGTAGTCAAATATTCATCTAGCTCCTTGGCTGCCATCAAGGCGCTAGTATCTTCGGCTTCAATTGTTGAGCCCCCAATATGTGGTGTAATAATAACTTTAGGATTATCAAACAAAACATCATCGGCAAAATCAGTGATATACATACGAAGTTGATCACTATCTAATGCGGCTTTAGCCGCGTGATCGTCAACAATGCCACCACGTGACAAATTCAATAGTGCTGCTTCTGGCTTCATTAATTGCAATTTGCCAGCATCAATAAAGTGGTCGTTCTTTTCTTCCATTGGAATATGGACGGTCACATAGTCGGCTCGGCGCAAAACCTCTTCAACATTACGCGCATGAGCAATGTGTCGGTCTATTCGCCATGCTGTATTAGCATTTAGACCCGGATCGTAGCCAATCACATCCATATCCAAAGCCAAAGCTGTGTTGGCTACCTTAGATCCCACATTTCCCAATCCAATCACACCAAGTGTTTTACCAGCTAACTCTGTGCCTCGGTAACCGCCTTTATTTGATTCAGTCCGCAATGACACATCACCACCACGTGTTTGGTTAGCAAACCTAATCGCGCCAACCACCGGACGAGCTGCTAAAATCAATGAAGCAATTGTTAATTCCTTGACAGCATTTGCGTTGCCACCCGGCGTATTAAAGACAACAATGCCCCGCTTTGACAAATTTTCAATCGGAATATTATTAAAACCCGCCCCCGAACGAACAACAGCTCGGACTGTATCTGGAATCACTTCATCAAATAAATTTTGTGAACGTAATAAAATTGCCTTAGGCTGTTCTGTTGAATTAATATCGTAGCCATGTTGCGCTAAATAATCCAATCCTTTGTGGCTAATTGCATTATACGTTTTTATGTTAGTCATTGATTATCCTTTTTCTACTTTGTTTAAAAATTCAATCAGTGCATCAACGGCTGCCATTGGCTGAGCGTTATAAAGTGAAGCTCTAAAACCACCAACAGAACGATGACCACCAAGATTAAATAAACCATTTTCTTTTGCTTGAGCAGTTATTTGTGCATCACGCTTTGCGTCATTTGTCGTGAAAACAATATTGGTCAATGAACGATCTGAGGTCTTTACTGGTGCCTCAAACAAACGAGATTCGTCCAAGAAATCATACAACTTAGCTGCTTTTAATTGATTACGACGCGTCATTTCATCAACGCCACCCTCTGCTTGTACCCAAGACAAGACTAGGTCAAGGGCATAAATAGAAAATACTGGCGGTGTGTTATACATTGAATCTTTATCTAAATAATTTTGATAACGCATCATTGGACCGACGTTTTCAATTGATTGCGAAGCTAACCAATCTTTTTTGACAATGGCGAGTGTGACGCCAGCAGGACCGAGATTCTTTTGAGCACCTGCAAAAACAGCATCAAATTGTGTGATATCATAGGGTTCTGCCAAAATGTTCGAGCTCATATCAGCCGTTAAACGACCAGTTGTCTGAGGCAACATATCTTGATGATAGGTTGTGCCCTCAATTGTGTTGTTGGTAGTGATATGCAAGTAATCATAAGCATTCGCATCAAAATCACCCGTCAATTGTGGTAAATAACGATAATGCTGTGATTTACTTGAACCAACAATTGTCACTTCTTTGCCCAGCATTTGAGCAGCTTGCGCCGCTTTGGCAGCAAAATTGCCCGAGTCAAGTACCGCAATGCTTTGTTTGTGTGTTGCCAGATTCAACGGTAACATTTCGAATTGTAACGAACCACCACCTTGAACAAAAGCAACACCATATTCGTCGGGAATAGACATCAAATCACGCAGGCGTTGCTGCGCGCTGGCCATTATTTTTTCAAATTGTGCCGAACGATGTGAAATTTCCAAAATGGACAGATGTGTGAATTCATTTTGTGCCAAATCTGCCTTTATTTGGGAAATAACTGGGGTCGGAAGTACACCCGGACCCGCCGAAAAATTATACGTTGCCATGACCATTCCTTTCAGTATACAAAAAGACGACATCAGTTGTTAAACTCATGTCGTCAGCAATTCCACGTTATCATACGCAAAGAATCCCAATCACACGAGTGATTGAGTGGAGGAAGAAGCTAAGTTGACTTTGAATTCTGTCATTACAATTTCCTTTTCTTACGTAACACTAGAATACCTTATTTAGAAAATTTGTCAACCCTCTTTTTTTCGGGTATAATGAAAGAGTTGATTTGCCGATGTGGCGGAACTGGCAGACGCGTACCGTTCAGGTCGGTATGATGGCAACATCGTGCAGGTTCGATTCCTGTCATCGGCATATTCCCCGTTTTCTCACAAATGTTGAGGGAACGGTTTTTATTTGCATCAATGTTGGTTTAATAATTTATCAATCATATGTCGTCAGACCATTTGATCTCATCTATCATCACTGAAACCCTGCTTTTCAAACAAAAAACGACCTTACCACAAACATGGTTGAGTCGTTTTTTTCGATGATTTAGAACCACTCATCATCAACTGCTCTTTGCAAAGTTAATGGACCGGTTTGGGACTGAATTGTAAAATTGTCCGATGTTAATCCGGTCTTTTTTTCAAAAGCTTTGATAAATGTACCAATATCCGTATTCGGATCTTCATTTGATCTTAAAGTGACAAGATAATGTTTGTTTTTAGGATTACTCCAGATACCTAAATTGCCTAATGTATCTAGGTTTAACCCGTTAATTGTGTCATCAATTACAATTTTATATTGCCGACGATGCAAAACATTGTTTATTCCCATTTTACTCTCCTACGCTCATTAAAATTCTAGTAATAGATTACCTAGAAATTATCATGAAAGCGCTTTCTTGTCAAATAAATAGCCTTTTAATATTACCTCAAAAAAATTCACTGTTGTGAACCGTAATTGATGTTGGTCATTCAATTCATAAAGAATCTCTAAAAAAAGTTATCACTTCCTTAACGGCAGTGCGCTTTCTTTGATTTTTCACAATTTAGCATTATATTTAAGTGAGAGAATACTTTTTGAGGAGGCGATAATATGCGAATTACTTGGTGGTTAATGGCTGGCATTAGTTATTTATGTGCTTTATTATTATTTGAGCTTATCGTCATTGGTCGTTCAATTATGGATTGGTAGCTAATTTCCCATGGAATAGCGTATAATGGCTTCATTATGAGAAATCCAAATGGACGTATGAGTCCCACAGAAATTAAAAAGCAACTCGCCCATTCTGACACAACAGCCGTTGAAATGTTACGGTTCGTGTTTGAATCCGTTTTAAAGCGGCAATGAATCTTAAAAAACGATTCAACATGCGCTTGACAATTTAATGATTGCAAAGACGGCAATCGTCATTGCTCACCGACTAAGCACTGTTCATAAGGCCGATCAAATTATTGTGATGAATGATGGTCGAGTTGCTGAAGCTGGTACACTGGTACACATGACTCTCTCTTGCAGCAGAAAGGTATATATAAACGACTATACGATGCCCAATTTGAATAATTTTATGACAAAAAAGACTTTATACGATTTGATGGTTGATCATCAAGATAAAATAGCGAAACTGCAATTTTACGACATGGCTGATCAGTATTTTTTAACGATTGGTGATTGGTCGATGTCACTTTCTGAAAGCAATGCTACCGAACTATTTTCAATTTTTAAAGATGATGAACAAGCCACATTTTCAACGTTTAACCAACGAACGTCGCTCATAGTGACACAAAAAAAGAATCCAAAATAATTTTTGGATTCCTTTTTTATCAATTAAACGATTTAGGCCAATGCTTGTGCTGCAGTAATAATAGCAACCTTATAGACATCTTCTTCATTGGCGCCACGTGATAAATCAGAAACAGGTTTTGCCAAACCTTGAAGAATGGGACCAATTGCTTCATATCCACCTAGGCGTTGGGCAATTTTGTAGCCAATATTTCCGGCTTCTAGACTTGGGAAAATAAACGTATTGGCGTGCCCAGCAACCTTTGAATCAGGTGCCTTAGCTGCACCAACTGTTGGCACAAATGCAGCATCAAATTGCAACTCGCCATCAATCACGTCAGCAAATTCTGGCGCCAACTCTTTAGCTAGTTTGGTCGCTTCTGCAACTTTATCTACCAATGGTGACTTAGCTGAACCCTTTGTTGAAAATGACAACATAGCTACTCTAGGGTCAATTTCAAAGACTTTGGCAGTCTTGGCTGATTGAACAGCAATTTCCGCCATGGTTGGCGCGTCAATATCAATATTGATAGCAGCGTCGGAGAAAACGTAGCGTTCATCACCCTTTTGCATAATGAAAGCACCAGAAATCCGGCTTGAGCCGGGTGCAGTTTTGATAATTTGCAACGCCGGACGAACCGTATCGCCTGTTGGATGTGTTGCACCAGAAACCATGCCATCAGCCTTGCCTGTGTAAACAAGCATTGTGCCAAAATAATTAACATCTTTTAGCCACTTAGCAGCAGTCTCAGCATCTGTCTTACCCTTACGACGCTCAACCAGCGCAGCATTTAATTGAGATAGTGCGGTTTCGTTATAGTTGGCAGGATCAATTACTTCTACACCGGACAAATCAAAATTATTAGCGGTTGCAGTAGCTGCTATGGCTTTGCTATCTCCCAACAAAATTGGCTTCAAAAGGCCATCCGCTGCCAATCTTACTGCGGCGCCTTGAATACGGACATCTTCTCCTTCAGGAAACACAATTGTTTTATTTTGACCACTAATTTTAGTTTTAAGCTGCTCAAATAGTTCCATAATTCCTCCAAATTCACCACTGTGAATCATTAAATTTTCATTTACACCTTAATTGTAACAGACCAATTCATAATTGTCTGCGATTTTGTTGTTATTTTGTGAATGTTTTAACTATTTCAGCCAATCAATGGCCGTCCGATTGTGTGTGCTTAAATAAGCATTGGCTTTTGAAAAGGGTTGGCTACCAAAAAAGCCACGATATGCCGATAACGGACTAGGATGAGCACTCGTGATAACTAAATGCTTTGATTCATCAACAAAGCGCCGCTTCGATTGGGCGAATTTTCCCCACAAAATAAAGACTTTCGGTGCACTATCTTCTGAAGCAATTTGAATCAAAGCATCAGTTAATGGTTCCCAAATTAAACCTTGATGTGCATTAGCACGCCCTTCCGGAACAGTTAGTACAGCGTTGAGCAATAAAACGCCCTGCTCTGCCCAACTGGTTAAATCATGAGACTGACGCTGCCCGATATCTGTTGACAGTTCTTTTAAAATATTTTGCAAGGACGGTGGCGCAGGAACGTCATCAGGAACTGAAAAACTCAGACCTTGTGCTTGACCAATTTCATGATATGGATCTTGCCCCATTATCACGACTTTAGTCCCAGGAAGTGGTGGTGTTTCCAGTGCAGCAAAAATTTTCTCTCTAGGCGGAAAAATATTTTCTTCGAACTGATAGTTTTGATTAATAAACATTGCCACACGATCTAAATAATCCGAAGTAAGTTTTGCTTTGACGGCTGGTGCCCAAGTTGTATGAGTTAACGGCATTTTTTTCTTCTTTCATGATAAAATAATAGGTGAATGAGAGGTACTTAGCAGATGACAAAATATTATTTGAGACAGCGACATAGTATTGATGATGGTGTCAATATCGTTTTTGATTCCGACTTTAAGGCATCTTACCTTGTTTCAGGTCGCTCCGGTAAAAAGTCTGATGAACTTCACGTTCAAGACATGTCAGGCAATGTGCTAGTACGTATTCGTCAAACATCTTATGGCATTTTACCACGCTTCACCCTTAACTACCGTGGCCATATTGTTGGCTCCATCAGTTTTACTTTTGGGCATCTCGGTGATATTGTTTATGTTCGTCATCTTGGTTGGTTAATTTCAGGTAATTTTATTGCCAATCGCTACCTCATCTACCACAATACCAAAAAATTACTCAGTGTCAAACCCGAAAGTCGTCCTGATGGTATCTATAATCAGTTAACCGTCACTTTCGACTCACAAGCACCAGTTCATATCGCTATTGCTGCTCTATTGGACATTTGGGGTGTAAAATCTAACCCGCTAACGGCTATCAAATGGCTACCAGGCCAAAATCGTACCTACAAATTAACAACCAGAATACACTAAAAAACCACCAATTTTTTCATTGAATAATGAAATTTGGTGGTTTTTATTATTTTAGAGCTTGGTTAAATTAGATCATTTCCAAGTGCAACTGTTGTGGCTTAGCCCAACCAATTTTACGCATAATGCGATAGCCAATAAATGAAACAACGACTGGTACAGCAACGCCGACACCCATATAAGCAGCAAATGCAACTGGGTTAGATCCTGCCAATGCCAATGGCACAATGAATGAGTTAAATCCGATACCTGCCATCGCGAATGGTGCCGTCACATGGAAGACCATTGTTGCAATTGGCGCAGCAATTGCGGCGCCAATCATTGGTGGGATAATCAAAGCTGGATTTTCTGTCAAATTAGGGAATTGAATTTTTGGTGTTACAATACCTTGTGCAATGGTTGCCCCAATCTTGTTTTCATGGAATGACATTGCAGGGAAACCAACGAATACTGCGGTTGTACCAATCAAGATAGCACCGGCTGCTTCCGGCGACGTTACACCCGTGGCACCAATAGCAACTGCCAATGCGGCGGCTGAGGCTGGTGTCATTGTCAAAGCACCGAATACCATCGCAACAACAGCTGTTCCAATAATTGGGTTAACTGCAACACTTGAAGCAATGAAAGCACCAATAGCAACCAAAATTGGTGTTGTTACAGCGGCCAAATAGTAACCCGCAACTGTTCCAACAATTGTTGTTGCAGCAGGGACAATCACCATATCCAATGGTGTTTTTCCACTCAACCATTTACCAAACAACACGGCAATCAAACCAGCCAATACAGCCGAAATCGGTTGTCCAGTTGTAATAATTGCTGACCCAGCAGCTTGTGCACCGGCATAACCAGTTGCGGTAACACCTTGCACAGCTTTATCAGTGAAAAATACAGCGTTAGCACCAACCGCTGATGCAGCCATAGCACTAAACATAACCATTGTATTGGTCTTCATTTGTGAAGCAATCGCTGCGCCAAAAGCAGCTGGCAACATTACTTTTGTGATGGCACCCATTTGTACCATTGGTGCCCAGTGAATAAATCCTGCAATTGTTTGCAACAATAGGCCCATACCCAACGTCACCAATATTGCATTAGAGACAGCGGCGCTGACTTTGTACACTGTATCGCGAATTGATTCTTTGTCGACCGCTGCTGACTTTTTGTTACTTGCTGATTTTACCTGTTTTGCTGTAATTGCATTTTGTGCCATAATTCTTTCTCCTTAAATGTGTGTTCTCCAATGTGAGCCCACAATCGTTGAGAAAAATAAAAATGTCCCAACGATTGCTCGTTAGGACATTCCTACCTAACCAGCCACCAAACTTATCAATGACGATAGTCTAGTAGCTGATGTTGCTCAAATAACAACCTACTAGACTCAAATGAGTTGGAGGTTGAGGAGGAGGGCGTTATTGAATTTGATGGTCATGTGCTTTGTCATGATACGACTCCTTATATTTGAGCGACGAATGCGCTATTACTTTATGAATATTAATATACACTACTAATATTTACATGTCAATACTTTTTCTAAATTCTAATAAAAGTGTAGTATAATTGAATGATTGGAGGGTTTATCTATGAAAAAATTATTTCAATTCATTGGTGCTATTGTCACAATCATTGTTGTATTACTGATTCTCATCCCTATTCTACTGGTCGTTATCGGTGTCGCTGTGCCAGTTGTTTTGAGTATCATTGGTATTGCACTATTATTTGCTCTCATTGTCGCAGCTATTGGTGGTATTATCGCTATGCTCACAATGTGGCGCTTTAGACGTGATATCAAAAACAATGATTTTGACTTTGAACATCATGGTAAACATTATAACGTCCACATTGATAAAAAAGGCGCAAGCTTTAAAAATCGACGCGACGTGACTGAAGAATGATAGCCTATCTTGAACTGCTCAATCAATGGGCCAAAAAGTTTGAAACAACTTCTGATATTCTTTTTAAAATTCAAGCAGCTCAAGAAGCTATGATCTGCTTGAATCAACATCAATTACCTAAAAGCAACTTACCCCTATTATCATTTTCAGAAAGAGACATTTTTAGTAATTTTGCTTTAATGCCACTGGATGATGATTTAGCCATGTTTCGACAAGAAATTATTACAACATTCGGGCTTTGGCATATTCCTAATCAACAATGGTTGATGGACTTACATCATTTTATCAGTGGCCGTTCAGTATTAGAAATCATGGCTGGCAATGCTGTCATTTCTGCTGGGCTTCGCCAACTCAATGATCAAGTTGCCAGTACAGACAATTTTGATTGGCGCGGTCAGGATATTTTGGCACCAGAACCATGGACTTATGTTGAACAAGAAGATGCACTTAAAAGCGTCAAACAGAGAACCTTTGATGTTTTAATTTTAAGTTGGGCTCCTGACACTCAAAACATTGACTGGCAAGTTCTGACTGCATTGCGTAGCAAAGGATTTACAGGGGATTTTATTGTCATTGGTGAGCAAAATGGTGTCACAAATTCTCCTGACTTTTGGCAAAATGCAATTTTATCGGAACCAGAAATTCTCAATCAAAACCATCAACCCTTTGATACTATCAAAGACGCTGTTTGGTTAGTCAAATAAAAACGATTACGAATTCTCACGTAATCGTTTTTTTATTTGTATTTTTTTTCTAAACTGCTCATCCAGTAGCCTAATACGATACCTAAAGCAAACAAAATCGCACTAACTATGACACTGGTCATGTTGAAACCACTATAATCAGCAACTGGTGGGATGACAATTAAGATTGTTGAAACCACAACAATCGCCAAAATAAAGTGGTAAACAAGTGAATAAAAATGTTGTAACAGATAACTCATGACTTTAGAAAAAGAAACTAAAGTCACGATTGCCCCCACAGCAATTGGTATGAAGACACCCATATCCGCGCGCTTGAAGCCAGCTAACATTGGATCGAAAAGGCCAAGATATAACAAAAAATTCGACGGACTTAAGCCTGGCACTATCACACCGAGCGCAATGAGAGCCCCTGCCAACAACCAAGAGAAGAAATTAATTGGCATTTGTCCAAAAATAGCAGTCATGTTATACAAAAATAACCCGCCAACAACTGCTGTTACACCAAACATGATCCAATCACGATAACTGCGCCCTTTTTTTGCACTTTCCTTGAATAGTGCAGGCAATGTACCAACAATTGCACCAGCAAATCCCCAAAGCACCATTGCTTTATAAGAGACCAGTAAAAACTCAAGTGGTCGACTGAGTAAAATAATGCCAGCAATTCCACCCAAACCGACTGGCAAAAAAAACGCAAAATCTCGTTTGAAATTTTGACGAATATGAGCCATAAAATTGAGCATTCGCTCGTAAAGCCCTAATATAGCAGCAAGAACGCCGCCTGAAACGCCTGGTAAAATAAAACCTAAGGCAATAAAAACACCTTTTATAAAGCGAATAAACCAATTCGTAATTTGTTTTTTTTCCATAGCATTAAGATTAAAGGATAAATGAGAAGGTGTCAAGCTCTGCCACTATCCCATTTTTGAAACTTTTAATATTCCATCAACGCTAAAAATGGTACTTCCCCTGCTTCCATGATCTTCTCACGACCATGTAAATCTTCTAGCTCAATAATGAAAGCAACACCGGCAACAATACCACCTAATTTTTCAATGATTTCTCGTGTCGCATTAATTGTGCCACCAGTAGCGAGTAAGTCATCAACAATCAAAACACGCTGACCTGGTTTGATAGCATCCTCATGAATTTCAAGTTCGTTGACGCCACCATACTCAAGTGTATAGGAGGCACTGACAGCTTTACGCGGAAGTTTGCCACCTTTGCGCGCTGGAACAAAACCAATTCCCAAAGTGTAGGCTAATGGTGACCCGACAATGAAGCCACGCGACTCAGGACCTGCAATTAAAGCAACATCCAATTGCTTGGCAAAATCTGCTATCGCGTCAACCGCTTGTTTGTAAGCAACGCCATCCCCCATCAGTGGTGAAATGTCACGAAAATTAACGCCTTGTTCAGGAAAGTTTTCTACTGTTGCAACGTAATCATGTAAATCTACTGTCATTCTTTTTCTCTGAGCCAAAGCTCATACTTTCTAAATTATCGACCAGCTAAATATTTTTGATATGTTTTGGAAGTCGTTAACGATTTTTGTGCGGCATTTGGGTTAATTTTGACAAAACCGTCATGTACCGACACAAAATCTAACTCGATAAACACTTGCACCATAATATTTAGGTCCGTTTTGCTAATATTGAATTGTTTGGCAATTTTATCCAAATTTTCGGCAAAATTCAAGGTTTGATTGTGATAAATAAATTTATATAAACTTGCAAAAAACCTTTTATGCTCTTCATTATCATCTTTTTGAACCGGTAAATCAACATCAAGTAATAATAATTGTAATGTTTTTTTGCCTCGAAAATAATTCAAACCTAACGTACCAACCATGGCATGACCATTAGGCTGTGCGACTACCGGCAACCAGTCAGGGTGATTAAAACCAAGTACCTCAACATTATTTTGTAATTTTAACTTGATATGTTGTTTAGCATTGCCTATTGTGACAGCACTAACAACACTTGGTGATTTCAAAGCAAAGACAGGCTGTGGATTATCTGTTCCAAATGGTTCCATCATTTGCAAATCATGATAAATTTCAGTTGTCATCGCTTCAGGTGGCAAAACTAAATTGACATCAATTGGCTCAGGTTTCACAATAATTTGATTATTTTGTGATCGTATTTGTTCAATTAACTTTTTTAAGTTATCTGGCTTTATTGCCAAACCCAAAGCACTTTTGTGCCCACCGAACGTTTCGTATAAATGGCGATAGTTATTCATCAATTGATACAAGTCAAAATCACCAAATGTTCGGCCCGATCCTTTATAAATACCATCAACTAAACTCAAAACAATCACTGGTTTTTGGAGCATATCAACCAATCGACTAGCAACAATTCCCAAAATACCTTGGTGCCAATTATCCCCTGCTACAATAATCACTTTATCTTGCTGATATTTATCTGACAAAGCAACTTGTTTCGCTGCGCCCAAAACTTCCTCAACAATTTCTTGTCGCTGAGCATTCAATGCTTCAACCTCAGAAGCTAAGGTAGTGGCTTCATCTGGATCTTGACTCATCAACAGTTTTAATGATAAATCAGCATCTCCAAGTCGTCCCACCGCATTTATGCGTGGTGCAATCTTAAAGCCGACTGTTTCTGAAATCACTGGTTCATTATCTTTTTGCCCAGCGTTCTTTAAAACGGCACTCAAGCCTGGACGTGGCGCTTGATTGATTTGATGCAAACCAAGCGCAACAAGGACACGATTTTCGTCGGTTAGTGACACCATATCTGCTAATTCGCCTAATGCCACCAAATCTAAAAGTTCTGTGGGTAGCTCAGAAATATCAGCGGCAGTTTGACCATCACTGAGTAACGCCTGCGCCACTTTGAATGCCACACCAGCTCCTGACAAATCACCAAATGGATAGTTCCCTTCAGGATGTCTTGGATGTACAATTGCAAAAGCGTTTGGCAGTTTTGTGGGTAATTCATGATGATCAGTAATAATGACATCAATCCCTTGCGCCATTGCATATTCAACAGCTTCATGACCACTAACACCATTATCAACTGTCACAATTAGCTGCGCACCGTCTGCAATTAGTTTTTGGTACGCCGCTAGGTTAGGGCCATAACCATCAGAAAAGCGGTTTGGAATATAGGCCGTCACATCAGCGCCTAAAACCTCTAGTGCCTCGACCATGATGGCTGAACTAGTAACGCCATCCATATCGTAATCGCCATATACAACAATTTTTTCTCCGCCAAACGCGGCTTCCTGCAAACGTTCAATTGTGATCGCCATATCATGGAGCGCCATCGGATCATGGAGCGTAGACATACTAGGCTTTAAATACTGAAAAGCAGCCTCAGGCGAATCATAACCTTTTTGCGCAACAATCATCGCGGAAAGTTGGCTAATATTCAATTGTGACACCAGTTGCTTAACAACTTTGTCATTTGGTTTTGGCAACATATGCCAGTTACTTTGACTCATGAATTTCTTTCTTAAATGGAATTTCGATCACATCCAAATCTCGTGCAACATACGTGTTTGGAAATACTTTGCGCACATCTTGAATGAGATTTTTGACCAATGGACCAACATATCGTGCTGATAAATGTGTTAGCACTAGCTTGCCAACTTGGGCTTTTTTCGCCACATTAGCTGCGTTAATACTAGTTGAATGAGCGTGTGCTCTCGCCATCTTTGATTCTTCATCACTGGCACCATAAGTGCTTTCATGAACTAATACATCAGCATGATGGGCCAATAAAGCAATATTATCATTGGGCCGCGTGTCTAAAATCAATGTCACGACACGTCCTTTTTGTGTTTCCCCGATGTAATCCAGTCCGCTTATCGTGCGTCCGTCAGCTAATGTCACGGTTTTACCAGCTTTTAATCGCCCATATATGGGCCCAGAAGGTATATTTTCAGCACGTAACTTGTCAACCAAGAGTTCTCCTGGATGATCTTTTTCAACGACGCGGAATCCCCAAGTTTCAATGCGGTGACGCATAGGTGCGGCAATCACTTGAAAAGTCGGATCATCAAAAATAATTCCCTCCTGCAAAGCCACATAATTGATAGGATAAGACAAGCGTGTTTCAGAAACACGCAAAGCAGTCTGGACAAAATCTTTAATGCCCTTAGGGCCATAGATCGTTAATGGTTCATTTTTATCAGCACCTTGAAAAGAGCGAGAGCTCAAAAAACCAGGAAGGCCAAAAATATGATCCCCGTGTAAGTGAGAGATAAAAATTTTTTCAACCTTGCGTGGTCGAATTGTCGTTTTTAAAATTTGGTGTTGTGTGGCTTCCCCAACATCAAAAAGCCAGACAGCATTTCGTTCATCCAGTAACCGTAAAGCAATACTAGTCACATTTCTAAATTTAGATGGCTGGCCAGACCCAGTTCCAAGAAATTCAAGTTGCATGTTTTTTTACCTACGGCGTGCTTTCCTTTTAACGTTCATAACGAAATCAATTATAACAAAAAAAAAGCGTCTCCGCTCATTTTCACTGTTTTTCAGTATCCTAACAATCTGTTAATCTTGTTGCCAATTAGCTAGTTTGAAAGCTAATCGTTGCTCCATCTCAAGCGCTTCGCGAGTCGGATCTTTCTTGTAAAATTCTTGATGATACTCTTCAGCTTCATAAAATGGTTTAACATCTTCAATCGTTGTGACAATTGGATCGGTAAATCGGCCAGACGCGGCTAATTTCGCTTTAGATTGTTCGGCAATTTGGCGCTGTTTTTCGTCAGCAACAAAGATAACAGGTCGATAGTTATCACCACGATCTTGAAATTGCCCCATTGCGTCAGTTGGATCTGTTGGTTCCCAATAGATCTCAACTAATTCTGCATAAGTTATTTTTTCGGGATCAAACCAAATTTTAACTGCTTCTGTATGACCAGTGGTGTGTGATGATACTTCCTCATAAGTTGGATTAACCGTGTGTCCACCTGTATACCCAGAACGGACCTTTTCAATTCCCGGTAACGAATCAAAAGGTTGCACCATGCACCAAAAGCAACCGCCTGCAAATACTGCTGTTTCAATTGCCATTATTTTCTCCTTACAAATTAAAAGTAAAATGATTTTATTCTAATTTTACTTTAATTGTCATCAAATTTCAAAGGTTTCTTGTTGTTTGGCCAATTTAACACGTTCAATATCTTCTTTTGCATGAATTAATCGTGTTACAAGTGCATTAAAAGGTGTGGCGATATGATTTTCACGTCCCAATTTAGCAAAATAGCCATTCAAAAAGTCGATTTCAGTTCGTTTACCAGCTTGAATATCTTGGTACATTGATGGGTAGTGATTACCCGCGTTTTCTGGTTTTAGCAAATTCGACAAATCGCTTAAAATACTATTCACATCGACATTAACGCCAGCCACGTCACCAACTTGCTTAATCTCATCTAAAATGTTCAATGCAAGATCCATACCATTCCCTGCTGTGCCAAATTCAGCAATATTAGCATCAAGTAAGACTGTCAATGGGTTAAGGAAAGAATTAATGCCCGCTTTATGCCAAATAGCTTCTACAACATTATCGGATACCTCAGCATTAAGCCCTGCTTCATTCAAAGCAGTGACAACAGCGGTAATATCTGCGTGATCAATCGCTTGCAACTTGATGGAGCCTGTACCGGTCACATGAATTTCACCAGGTTGAACCAAATCAGATGTCCACAAAGTTACCCCAGCAATAATTTGTTGTGATGACACATGCTTTGCCATTACTTCAACATTACCTAGTCCATTTGACAAGACTAATAACTGCGTTTGTTTTGTGATAAGCGGTTGAATATCAGTTAACATACGATCCAATTGTGGCGTTTTCGTCAATAAAATCACCAAATCAAATTCACCAGTAACTTCTTTGGATGTCATGACTGGAATAAAATATTTTTTAGATGACCCGTCATCCTCTGTCACAGTCAATCCCTTAGTGTTGATTGCTGCAATGTGTTCTGCCCAGCCATCTATACCAGTTACATCATGACCAGCGCGTTGCAACATTACACCAACTCGCGCACCCAATGCACCAAAACCCGCAATTGCAATTTTCATGATTTATTGTTGCATATCACCCAATCAGTAGCGATTGTGATACACTTCCTCCACTTTACTTATTAGTACCGTACCATATTTTCTCATTAATAAGTAAAATAAAAGGCTAAGATTTTTCTTAGCCTTCCGTCATTTCTTCAGTTCTAATGTCATCGAGTAAATCACGTTCTTGTGCGGATAATTGACGATTTTCTAGCAAATCCGGTCGTCGCAAGTAGGTCCGTCGTAGCGATTCTTTCAGACGCCACTCTGCAATTTTAGCATGATTACCGCTAGTTAAAACTTCCGGCACTTGTCGTCCTCTAAAGTCTGCCGGTCTAGTGTATTGCGGAAATTCAAGTAGTCCATTTTGAAAGGAATCATCATCAGCACTTGAAGCGTTACCAAGAATTTCTGGTAAGAAGCGCACTGTGGCATCAATAATAACCATCGCACCCAGTTCACCACCAGTCAAAACATAATCTCCAAGTGAAATTTCATCATCCACTAACTCACGAATACGATCATCATAGCCTTCATAATGACCCGCAATAAATGTCAAATGATCATATTGCGCCAGTTCTTGTGCAACAGCGTGATTAAACTGTCGTCCAGCAGGATCCAGTAGAATCACATGTCCCTTATCACCGGCTTTTTTTTCAACGTCGGCCATCGCATCAAAAATTGGTTGTGGCATCAATAACATGCCCGCACCACCACCGAATGGATAATCATCAACATTATTATGCTTGTTGTCCGTAAAATCTCGGAAATCAGTCACATTAAAATCAAGTGCTTGTTTGTCAATCGCTTTTCCGATAATGGATTGGCGCATTGGCGCAAACATATCTGGAAAAAGGCTTAAAACATCAATTCGCATTAATCTAACAACCCTTCTAAAACATCAATGGTAATCAATTTGTCGTCAGCGTTTATTTCCTTTACAACATCATCAATCAGCGGAATGAGCGCATCAGATTGACCTTCACGTTTAACAATCCAAACATCATTAGCGCCAGTGGTCATAATCTCTTTAACGATACCGATATGATTGCCTGATAAGTCAACAACCTCACTATCAATGATTTCATCATAATAATATTCATCATCGCCAAGTTCTGGACGTGAATTACCTTCTACATAAACGTCATCACCTTTGTATTTTTCGATCTCGTTAATATTGCTGACACCGTCGAAGAGTACCAACCAAGCATTTTTGTGTAAACGTGAGGATTTAACTGTTACCGGTACGCGACCTTGTTTTGTATCAATAAAAAGAGACGCTCCTTTTTGGAAGCGTTCTTCTGCAAAATCGGTGATAGCCATAATTTTGACTTCGCCACGGATACCATGCGTATTAACAATTGTGCCAACTTTAAAAAAATTATCTGTATTAGTCATGACTCTATTGTATCAGGTTTTTAAGTAACAACCTATACTCCATGTCAATCAATTTTAATGCCTTCTAGGGTTAATAGTTGGGTTTTGACTAAAGTACCATATTGAAATTTGCCAGCGCCACCACTTTTAGGCAAAATACGATGACAAGCATTAATAATTGGCAGTGGATTTTTACCAACAGCGCTTGCAACAGCACGAATCGCCTTAGGACGACCGACTTTTGCTGCTAATTGACTATAAGTCAATGTGCCTTTGAACTGATTAAGCATTCGCCAGACTGATTTTTGAAATTCAGTACCCGAAAGAAAATCAATTGGCACACGCGTCCAGTCAACTGGCAAACCGTTTTCATATTCGTGGAACAGTTGCGCAACCGGCAGTGTATCTTGTTCTAACTCATATCCCTGATATTCAGACAGAAACTCAGCTACCCCATCGTTTGCCAAACTGATAAAAACTAAATGTCCATCATGCTCAAAAAGAGTTAAATGACCATCCAAAAATGTAATTGTTTCATACTTAATCATATGTTTAGTTTATCATGATGGTAATGATTCAACAATTTTGTTGCATTAAAAGTTAACCCTATTTGCCAAAATAGTTTTACTTATTTTTTTCAACTTTAAGCGATGTGAGTTGGCTTAATAATTTACGTATTCGTGAATTGCATGTATCAGATTCTGTTTCATTAAAATCAGTACCGAAGACTTTCCATAGCAGATAAGCAATACCCAAGACCAACAAAAAACCGCCAAAAACTTCAATAATAAGTATATCGGGAATTAAAATGACAATAACAGTTGTTAAAAATATAGCAAATATAAATGCAGGTATAATATTTCTCCATTCTGCGATAATATTAATTGCTAAACTGCTGTTTAGTTACCATTTATAATATCATTAAATTTTTGTAATAGATATCTCATTTAAATCTTTTTTAGGATTAAAATAAAAATTATTTTGGGTGATGCTTCCCACTGAAACTTGATTGCGATTTGAAATAATTGCGGGTTTTTAAGTATTCGGATAATATATTATTGGCCTGCCCCACTGAAGCTCTTTTTAAAACGGTTATATAAAGTTTGAGTATAAAGCCCCATTGATCTGACATACATCTGAAGCTGAAGCATTGTTTTGGGGAACTATGGTTTTGTATAAAGCCCCATTGATCTGACATACATCTGAAGCGTAGGCTTGCTGCGTCTTTATTACCATAATATATAAAGCCCCATTGATCTGACATACATCTGAAGCCAAAGGGGTATTCAACCGGCGATACAAAGAGTATAAAGCCCCATTGATCTGACATACATCTGAAGCCAAAGGGGTATTCAACCGGCGATACAAAGAGTATAAAGCCCCATTGATCTGACATACATCTGAAGCAGACCACCTGTTCGCATTGGCTAGTCACTTCCAAATTGAACAAAATCTTCATCAAAGAAGACTTCGTGGTATGCCTCGCCATTTTTTTTGATGGGTGACGCAGCCATTCCAAGGGATAATACTTTCATGCCGTGAGTCATGCTAAAATCATGTAAACTCAAAATTTCCAGTGGCTTTAAATAGAGATGTATATTATTAAAGACTAAAATGCGCTGCTCTGAAAAGTCAGACATAATACGTACCACGTCTACTATTTTATCATATGCCGACCCACTATTGATAGTATCAATTAGCACCTTTTGTGATTTGATCAACTCATTAAAATCCCATTCTCGTTCAATACGTAAAGGTAAATCATTATCAAAAAGTATTTGTTGGAAAATCGTTTTAATCGCCATATCATATCGTGCTAGCTGCATTAAATTATCTTCATCAGCATGACATGCAATAAGACTCAAAATAGATTTAGCATAAATTTTACTCAAATCAATTTTATTTTCAATGCCACCAATGTACTGTACTGCTTTATTAAGGGAAATTAATTGACCATTTTCACTAAATATCAATTGATCTCCCACTTGTAGCTCCTGTATCCATTGCCAATAATATCTGGCGGTCTGGAAATTGACAAAAGTAACGCCTTCATTAACTATAATAGGTTCATTGGGATAAAGTGTCATTTTCATATAATCACCAATCTATCGTTCGTGTTACGTACATCTTGTTTTGATTCACCGGTCAGAAATTTCATGCTAGCATACTGTTTCTCAGTGATAATGAGTGTTTGAACTAACCCATCGGACGGTGCTGATTTTGCTAAACGTTTTTCTAGTAAAGCTGCAGATTGTTTATTTGTCGTGACACGTACATACACTGACTCTTGAATCATTAAAAAACCTTCTGATAACAATAATTTTCTAAATTGACGATAATTTCGCCGATTTTCACTTGT
Source organism: Leuconostoc falkenbergense (assembly GCF_014634805.1). Lineage (GTDB taxonomy): Bacteria > Bacillota > Bacilli > Lactobacillales > Lactobacillaceae > Leuconostoc > Leuconostoc falkenbergense. The sequence continues at coordinate 35,857 of NZ_BMBS01000004.1, read as the reverse complement.
CTCAACTGGCAAATCAAACATTACCATCAATCGCATGATACGATACCTCATATTTCAAAATTCCAATCTGGAAAAGCAGATTCATGATTTAAATAACCAACAGATGTACGTACAATATCACCAATGGCCTGAGTTAACAACATTTCTTTTCCGTTAATGTTTAGACTTTGATTTAGTACATCAATTAGCTCAAATTTTATTTCATTTGTTAATTGTGCCTCCATTGCATAGCGTTTAACAGTACGGTCAATAATTGGCCGAAAGGGTTCCATAAAGTCAGAAGCTAAATTATAGTGGTTATGTGGACCCTCATGGTGAATTGCTAACTCAGTAAGATACCCAGCAGCAGAAATTTCTCTTGCTACCGCGGCCGCCAATATAGAATAACCGTAATCAAGCATATCGTTGATGCCAATATTTTCTCCTGAACGAACAAAATCATTCCCAAATAATCTTGGGAAATATAATCTGGCTGCAACTGCTTCACGATTGCTAGTATCACCTACTTCAATTGTTGCCAAAAGTGCATTGATACTTTCAATATCTGTCACTCGATATTCATTAAGTAATGCGACTTGATTTTGAATTTTACATTTCACAATTTTTGACCATAATAATGCTTTATCATTTGTTCCCCATTCAATTTGTTTATGAATATTCTGATTACGATTACTGTTAAGATGATAAGCATTAATTTCACCAATCGGGGCCCCGTTAAGATCTGAAAACACAATTTTAATACCGCTCTTAATAATTTCAGCAATCGCATATGTTGTAATGACTGCGCGCGTTGTTGTAATCACAATTGCTTGAATGTCTTCAAGTGGTATTTGATAAACATCTGAGTCAGTTTGAACAACTAACTGATTCAGCTTATACTTAATCTTACAATGTTGTGTAATAACGATATTTCGCCATGCCATCTTGTTTTCGCTCCTAAAATATGCTTTAATAGTCGTAGAGAGACTAGTCATCTCTCAGGGTATAGAAACCATTGATCTGACATACAAAGTTGAAGTAACGCAAGGCGTCAGCCAAGCTTATTGACTCTTTACGAGTGGCCCTATGGCCGTACATAAAATCCCGTGTTGCCTTTGCAACACGGGATTTATCTTTATTCATCCTTTATTACATTAGCTAACTCAGCTACAGTGACTCTTCTTTCAAATATGCCCGTTGGCGACTGGAAAATGAATATGTCATGTGGCTGCATTTTACCATTACTTATTAACTGACCAGCACTCGTTCCTTTTTCTGTTTCAGTTTTGAATCCATACAGCACGCCGTTAACTTTACCGCCAATTTTTCCTACTGCACCTAATTGATTTTTTGATATGTTCATAAATTTTAGTAAGGAATTTATAACATTTCTCTTTGCTTCATCAGGCATTTTGTCAAATAGATACTTATTATCAAATATTTTGTTGTACATAACCTGATGAATGCCAAACACAAACTTATCGTGTAATGTTGCCAGCAAAGACTCAAAAACTTTCTTATATTCATCATCAGTTACTGAGTGATTAAGATAAATATTATCCAATATTTTTTTGACATCTACACTAGGTACAAATTCAAAATTATTATGATAATCTCCACCTGTTGCGATTCTCAAGCTAGCAAACTTTGATTTTTGTGGATCTGAACTATTACTTAATAATATTGGCTGTCCCACAAGAATATGGTTCAAAATCACTTTTGCATCAGGATATTTATCGTGAAGATATTGTTCACTGCTATTGCGAGCATACATTGGTATAGAAAGCCACCTGTATTCATCGTGGTTTAAAATCAAAACTGAATATTCATTCTGCAGTTTATTAAATCCACCATATAAGTCGATATTTTTGCTCTTTGAAATTTGTAATTGTGCTTTCTTTTTTCCAGATCCTTTAGCACTAATTAAATTCGCATCATACATTGCACCTTTATTATCTTGAAGCTTTGTTGTCACTAAAATTTTCTTATAACTCACCACTTTTAGTAAGTAATCTAAATCATCTTTTGACCAATAGTTATTTTTAACAACTTTCAGTTCACCAGTTTCATAGTCAAGTTTGCCTCGGGTTGCCGTTTGCATAGAACCGACCACAAACCCAAACGGATTAACACGACCATAGTTGGTGTTTTTACGAGCTGTTTCAATCCATTTTTTCGTATAACGATTATACTCATTCCCGACGCTATCTGATAACTTTCCGGCTTTCATAAAGCCTTTATTTTCAATATACTGACCAACTGTTGCCACGAACAATGCATCATGGGCATGGTGATAATCATTAATATCACGATTTTTTGGCACTTTCGTATAATGGCGCATATCTGTCGTCATATTTGATTTGACTGCAACTGCCTTTGTATGATTAAAGTGAGAATCAATCAATGAAGATACGTTAACAATGATTTGTCTCGTTTCAACCAGTGCTCGAGCAATAAAACGTTCTTTTTGTTGTTCTGAAAAATCACCTCGACGTGTCAAATTTTCAAATTTGCGCTTACTAATAAAGCCTTGATCTTTCATTCGTAACCATAGTGGTTTCATTTTTTCGACAACTTCACTGGGTACCACAGAAGCATTCGTTTTAGGCGATTTGCTTTTGATGAAACTAAAACACGATTATCAAACGAATTGTCTTTGGTGTAAGCTTGAGGAATAATGTGATCAATATCATAGCTAGATAACTGATCAATATTTAACTCATCATTGGAATACATGTCTCGTCCCTGTTGCAAATAATACAAATATAGGCGATCATTTTGTAGATTTTCTTTGGTTTCACTCTCAAGTTGAGATTTAAGTTCTTTGAATGTTTGTTTTAGAGAATCATTTTCGTATAATTTTGACAGTAAATTTTTCCTAGAAAAAGATACACCAGATTGTTGATTTTCTCTGGCAAATTCTAAATAAACCCGTTCAGGTTCCCCACCCATCGCCTTAACAATATCATCAAGTATTCGAAAACTTTGCGTAATACCACGCTTAATCTTTTTATCTCCAGCTAGTTCTTGAATTTGATCATAGACATCATTAGTATCTGAACTATCACTTTTATTTTGTTCACTAATCCACTGACGAACACCATATAAGTCCTCTGCATTATTAATGATTTCCATTAAGTTAAGTTGTGTATGATACAGTGTGTCGATGATAGTTTGTCTACTTGTTGCAGGATAAAATGTCGAATTTGTGATTTTATTAACATCAACTACTTTTGAAGATAACAACTTGCGAGATAGCCGTCCCCAGCCGGTCCAGTGTTTTTCAGCTAATTGATTTGCTTGCGCCAATGTTAATTCTGAAATCATTGATAATTGTCTTAACAGTACAGTCTTATCTTCAAAAACAGTTTGCAATTCAATGATTTTTTCCAAGACATCTGATTTGACTGACTCAACAAAAGTTCTACCCAGCTTATCAACCAAATAATTGTAGCTAGACAATTTACTATTAAAAGTTTTTTCATTCGTATCTGATAAGCCTGTGATTTGTATACTTGGCGCAGCGTAACCATTGGCAATTAAATAATTCTTAACATCCTTAGCAGAAACACTATTTTGGGTTTTAAATAAATGTTCAAAAACATCTTGCTTAATTTTCACATCTAATTTGTGATTATCTACACGGATGTTATTAAGTTCCTGCAAAACATTATACTTTTGATATAGCAACGAGTTTTGCGGCAAAGTCGGTTCACCAATTAAGTAAGTATCCATTCCTGTCAATCGCTCGATAAACTTCGCTGCTGACTTATCTTTATCAACAATTTCATTAAAATTCCATGGTGTTAGATTAGATAAACTAGTATTTTCTTTAAATTCTACCCAGTGATTTTGCCCACCGTCAGGATTATTACGATCAGCATTTTCTTTAGAAACGAGTGGACCAACATAATATGGCACTCTAAAATTAACCAATCCGGCGAGCTTTGTTTCAGTTTTACCATTTTGTGTATACGAATCGGCTAAAAATGGATAATATTTGCTTTGTTGCGAAATAATTTTATCTAATTCATTACGGTGTAGTTGATGCGGAATAGCCCCATTAATTTTGCTTCGTTGTGACGGCAAAAAATCATGATCATCAATTTTCTGCAATAACTCAATTTTCTTATCCTTTGAAATTATCGAGTCGTCAATTATTTTCTTAAAATACTTATCAACATTATCAACGTCTTTTTCCGCTAAATGAGCCTCATAGTATTTATCAAATTCTTTCTTCTTATCCTTACTAAATGAATTTAAAATATTTTCCTTAATGAATTTTAAATCGTCCTTGTGCACTTTATAACGTTCAACCATCGCTTCAGACACAGATTTAGCGTTACCAAGTAACATTTTTAAAGTTAATCCATCAAAAGATAATTTCAACAACGACAAGAATTCAATTTTCTGCTCATCTTGTAATAAATTAGAGAGCTCATCCAACTTAGCCTCAACCTCTTTATCAGAATACTTAAAGGGTTTACTATCAGTTACAGGGTGATTGATTTTTTTCTTTTCTTCCTTATCCAAATCACTAAGCGAAAACATAGCAACACTGTCAACTGAGTTACCAACAACAGCATTTAATATGGCTTTCAGTATCTTCTTCGCACCAGAGTTCGCTAATTGTACATGTTGCAAAACCCTGTCAACTCGTTCACTTTTACTTATTTTCGAATCACTGATTTCAGAAGAAATTTTATCTGGTAAATCCAATTGATCTAAGTTTAAAAACTTAACAGCATCGGGATAAAAAGTATTATCAAATTCACGCAATAATTCCAGAAATTTTTGCGCATCAAAACTACTATTTGCACTAATTTCACCTGAATTCAAAAAATGGCCACGATATTTAACAATATGGTGAATCGCTAAGTAAACTTCACGCAAGTCATGTTGTCGATTGTCTGTCATCAGCTTTTGGCGCAAATGATAAATTGTTGGATAATCTTGATAAAAAGCCTTTTCTTGTTCAGAATTATCAAAAACCCCTACACCAAAGTGTACATTATCAGTATCATTTTTATTAACCCAACTATATTTTAAGCGTGGCAAAAAGTTTTCATCAATTTTAGATAACTCCGATGCAAAAATATCATTCAGCAATCGCAAACGCCACCGACGACGTGATAAACGACGGCGTGTAGTACGATAACCACGTCGTTCAGCAGCAGTATCAGCTCCTTCAAACAGGCGTACCCCAATCAAATTCTTGCCTTTTGTGCGCTTCAGTCGATAGTCTTCACCAATGACAGCCTAACCAACAGAGCCCGTTCCAATATCTAATCCAACACTATATTTCATATTTTTAATCCCTTCTCACTTCAGAATATCACAATTCATTAACTTAAATTGTGAACTTTTACAGTCACCCAATATCCATCACCTCACCCACGCTCAAAGCAATCAGTTTAGGTGGGTTTATTTTATATTCTGGATATTCTTGTCCTAGTGCTTCTTGATATAAATTAAGCTGCCCTTTATAGCGTAGCTTTAGTTGTGCTAATCCTTCTGCAAGGCGCGTTGGTTGCACAAAATCTGTTTTGTAATCAAATAACGTCACGCTTTTAGTCGCTTCGTCAACAAAATAACCATCGATGATACCATGTATGAGTACAGGCGCGTCGTCACTGACTTCTTGATAAATTTGATTAGCCGGTACAATCATGGCAAATGTGGCTTCTCGTTGCAACGTACGCTGATGTGCTGCAATTTCTTGAGCAAATGGCGTGTGTACAAAACGTAAGATATCATCAACTTGTATCAGCGATGCCACGCTAGGCAAAATTTGTTCACTAGCCACTAATTTTGTCAATAAATCGTCAATACTTTTAGCATCAATGGGTTGCGTTATATCAATCAGTTGCAACAACAAGTGTGTGGCTGTGCCAATAGCGGCGCTTGAAGGCTTTTGCAGACCATCACTCAAAAAATTAGGTAACGGCAAGGTCTCTGACACGTAGGCATTAGCAGCTTGTGTATTGCCCTGTTCATCAAGTATCAGTGTGCTCATATTCAAGCGATCAGGATCTTCAAATAAACGCTTAATTTCACTAACAGATTGATAAGCTGCCGTTTTTGTTGCTGTCATATTGGGATATCGGTACGATAGCAATGCTTTAGCTTGAGTATAGTCTTCAGCTGTGTAATCATCTTGTTGTTCTGTTTCATTAGACAAGCTTTCTGACGATATATTCGGCGCAACAATATCTGTTTGCGGTATGATGGCAACCGATGCTGTTGCGTTGGTTGGTGTTTCATTTCCCATCAAACGCGGTAGACTATCGTCGCCTAACCACGCGTCCAATACTTGATTCTCAGTTCGTGCAAAACTAATCAGCAACCATTGCAAATATGAATTTGCTTGTAATCGTAAGTTTTCTGACAAAAATTGACCGCTAGTTTGCTTCGCTGATTGCCATAATGCTTTAATTGCTTCGTTGCCCTCTTCACCTTTAATTTTGATCGTCCCAACAATATAAAGTTGTTGCTCAGCGCGAGTTAATGCGACATACAGTAAACGCATTTCTTCGGACCAGCTTTGCCGTTTTAAGGCTTGTTTGACAACTAATTTCTGCAAGGTCGGCATCGTAACCAATGCATCGGGTTGCAAATATTCCAGACCAACACCCGCATTTTTTTGAATTAATAGTCCCCCATTCAAGTCTTTGGTGTTAAAAGCTTTATCCGCTTCCGGTAACATGACAATCGGAAATTCTAATCCTTTTGACGCGTGAATCGTCATCAAACGAACCGCTTGTGCGTCAGCTTCTTGTGGTGCCTCACCCAAGTCGCCATCAGAACTTTGCAATTGTTCAATGTAACGAATAAATCGAAATAACCCAGCATGTGTGTTATTTTGGTAGCTTTGCGCATACGTGTACAAAGCGTGTAGATTAGCTTGGCGCTGGGAACCACCCGCCATCCCCCCAACATAATCCAACCAAGCTGTCTCGTCATAAATGGTCCAAATAAGTGTCACGAGGTCATTTTGAATCGCAATATCGTGCCATTTGTTAATCAATGCAATCACTTTTTCAGCTTGTTCGTTTGATTTGGCATAGCGATTGAATGCTGTCCAAAAATCATGTTGCTGATCCGCCGTCCGAATGGCTGCCAAATCATTCTCATTAAATTCAAACATTGGCGAACGCAATATTGCTACTAACGGAATATCTTGATGTGGATTATCAATGACACGTAGTACATCCAACATCAAGTATATTTCCATAGCCTGAAAATAATTACCAACACCATCCACTTGGACTGGAATACCTGCTTGTCGCAACGTCGCGACCAAATCAATATAGCCAGTTTTAGAACGCGTTAAAATTGCAATATCACCATAGGCAACCGGTCGCATTCCCGCTGGCTCAGCTTTGTGATCATAAATAGTTGTACCGCGTAAAGCTAATATTTTGTTGGCCAGTAAGGCATATTGTGCTTGACGTTTTTCAAATGTATCTTCTTCGCTCGTTTCGTCATCATTATCTTGGGTTATGATATCAAGATGAAAGACAGGTGCGACTTCCTCCGGATATGAAGCTTTGGGAACTAATTTGGCATCCCCGACGTAAGCAATATCGCCCAACGTTTCATCCATAAGTTGGGTAAAAATTAAATTCGTCACACGCGTGACATTGTTTTGTGAACGGAAATTATCAGCCAAATCTATCCGACTGTCATTATTTCCCGATTGTGCAAACTTTTTGTACTTGGCAGTAAATAATGATGGTTCTGCTTGACGAAAACCATAAATGCTTTGCTTCACATCGCCAACCATGTACATGTTGTGTCCGTTGGAAACACTGGTTAGTAAAGTTTCTTGGAGCTGGTTAATATCTTGATACTCATCAACTAAAATTTCTTGAAATTGGCCTTGTATCGTTTGTTTAGTAACGTCATCAGATAAAATTTGTAAGGCTAACGTCCCCAAATCTGGAAAATCGAGTAACTTCGCGTCTCGTTTTGCTTGCTCAAAGGACTTCCGGAAAGATTGCGTCACAATAACTAACGTGTCAATTAATTGAAAGGCCAGCCCTTGAACACGTAACCACGCCGACTCGTTTAATATGAAGTAGTCTTCCAACCATGGCTTTAATTGTGATTTTGACCCAATGACTTGTGTCCGTACTTGCCGCGCGGCGGCCACCAATGCAGACAGATCAGGATCTTCTTTAATTGCTTTGGTTTGCGTGTTCATTTTAGCAGCTGGCACCGCTAAAATAGCAGATTGCAATGCGTCCCAAGACCCCTTTTCAATCTGCTGAGCAACTGACGACAGGTATGTCGCTATTTCTTCAAAAGCATCTTGTGTTTTTTGTAATTCGTCAACACCATCAGCACCGAGCTGAATCTGCTGCACTTTTTGCGTTAAATCAGCGATATCCGCCTTCAAAAATGGTTTGATGTGTTTGATAAATAAATCAGTTTTCGCCAACGGTTCACCAGTAATACGGTACGGATTGCGTAAATTTTCTAACCATTGCGTGCCATCAGCTCGTGCTTCCGCAAAATCCGCTAATTTTAGGACAATATTTTGCAACGCATCATCATGATTTGGATTACCAAAATTGTTGACCAAGGCTAAAAAATCTTGGTGGTTGTCATTTTCTTCCGCATAAAATTCAGCAAACACTTCTATTAAAACATCTTGACGCATCAGCTCACGCTCGGCTGTGTCAGATAAAAGACGGAATTGTGGATCTAAGCCTATCACGTGATAGTACATTTCAATAAGTCGTAAAGCATACGCATCAATAGTGGAAATATTAGCTGCGGGCAACAACAACAACTGCTCTTGTAAAAATCGTTTTTGTTTCCCAGTTGCCGTCTTTAAACGCTTCTCAATGGCTACCTCTAGTCTTTGTCGCATTTCATGAGCAGCGGCGTTAGTAAATGTCACAATTAAAAAATTGTCAACGCTCGTCCCGGCCAAAATTTTTTGAATAATGCGTTCAATTAAAACTGTTGTTTTACCAGAACCGGCTGAGGCAGCCACCAGAATATTATGGTCTGTTTCATCAATAGCGCGTTGTTGATTAGCTGTAAATGTGGTCGCCATTATTCATCCTCATCTTTCAATAATTCTAAAATACGATTCTTATCACCCGTGGTTTGCTCACGATAACGGTCACCAAGCGCGCGATCAAAACGCATAATATCAAGATATGGTGAGTAGGTTAAACCACCCTCAACTGGCGAAAGTGGAAAGTGACCAGCTAATATTTGTTGTCCTGCTGTCACAATGTTTTGTCGATTCCGTTTTAAGAGTGCTTCAAATTCTTCAGGTGATACAGCGTCAACACCTGATTTTCCTAAATCACCATTTTTGAGACGCGCCAGTGGATAATGTGGCGACTTTTCTGATGGTTCAATGTCAGCAAGCGCATCAACATAAGCTGAATCTGAAATGAATAAACCGCGGTATTTGAAGTTTTCTGGTAAAATTCTACCTTCTAACAGCGCATCAATGTCCGTGCTACTCGTTAATGATGTCTTATCAGGTACAATTTTTGCAAAGAAAGCACCACCCACTTTATCAAAACCGAGTTGATTAGCACTTTGCTGCGCAGCATCCCAATAAGTCAACAATTGCATTTGCAAACCATCATAAGCTTGTGCCCAGCTAAATAGTTTGCCATTTGATTTATAGTCAATAATTGTCCCAAATTCACCCGCACTGTCTTGCAAATCTAAACGATCCAACTTACCACGGACATGTATTTTTGGCAACTGTAATGCTGGCAAAGAAGCTTTTGGAAAACCAAATAATTGTTCAACCGCTAATGGCCGACTCGTGTTTTCACGTGCCGCTGCTTGCAAATTCAATAATAGAATGTCACTAACACGTGTCAAATACTCACTGGTAGCACGCATTTTACCATTTTCGGTGAGTATTTCGAAAACTGGCGACGTCATTAACTGCCCCATTTGTTTGGACACCAAATGTTTGATATCATCGCTGGTCAAATCACGCAAACTTAAATTATTTTGAATGAGGTGCGCTAACACCTTTTCAAAAATAGCATGATAGAGTGTGCCTGTTTGCGCCACGTCTAGTGTGTTTGTTGTGCGTTCTTTTAAATGCAGCCCATACTGCAAAAAGTAAGCATACGGATTATGATAGTAACTTTCTAATTGAGAAATTGAGACATTTAACTGTTCGCCAAATAGTGCTGCCACAAATTCTGGGCGCAATTGGACTGGCTTATTTTGATAATTTGGTGCAGAAAAAACACGAGTGAGTCGTGATTTTACCGTGGTTTCAAGCAAGGATTTCAATGATTTAAACGCAGAAGTTTGCCTAGCAACTGGTAAAATTTTCACTAATTCAGATAACGTTGTTTGCGGCGTTCCAATATAGTGTTTAATTAAGGCTGAACTAGAAACTGGCTGTCCACTGACGGTTATCACTTCAATGCTAAAGGTATCAACCAAACGTTTGAAAAATGGCGACATTTCTGCTATTTGTCCACTGCTATCCAAGATTGGGTAAGATAACGTGATATGGTCAGTCGCTGACATCAGGCTACCATAAAATAACAAGTTTTCTTCGGCCATCTGCTGCTGCGCTGTATTTTGTAGGTAACGTGGCTGGTCGCCTGACTGTAAGTCTGGCATAACCATTGTTCGTTCGGCATCATTAATTAAAGCTGTTGTTTTAGTTTGTGCCGGCAAGTTTTGGCGCGTACCGCCAATAAAAAATAATTCCCGATAGCTCGTACTTTGCACAATTCCAGCTTCAGATATTGTTAATTGGTCTAGACTGTTTGGAATGCCTGAAAATTTAGCACCGGAAAAGCCAGCAACCAAAATATCAACCATGTCCGTCAAAACGAAATCATCATCGCCTTTAAAACTAACCATATCATCTAATGTCTGGCTAAACATCTGCCAGACTTCGTCGTGTTGTTGGGCGTGTACTAAATCCCCTTGCGCCATTAAATTATCGCGTTGATTAATCAAAACATCAACAACATGATTTTTTTGTAGCCATTCAATCAACGCAGTAGCTGCTTGACGGAATGTCGTTGCTTTTTTAAGGCCATCATCTAACTGATCAAACGATTTAACCACAAAGCGACGCAAAAACTCGAGCCGTTGATTAATTTTTTGATCTTGTGAAATTTCTGTTTCATCATTATCACGAGTCACTTGGAATAGTTGAAAAGGCCGATCAAACCGACGCCAAGTGGACTCATAGGGTCGATAAGCATATAAATAATTGTCCAAATAACCTACAATATCAAAAAATTCATCACTAGCAACAGACTTGCCATCGATAGTTGGGCACAACAAACCTGTCTTTAAAATTGCTAATACATTTTGATAATTAAATTTTTGTGGTGACAAAAGTGTTAGAATCAGCTCTACCAATGGATGATTCATCATTGTGACATCAGTATCCAGAAAAAAGGGCAGCTCAAATGCAGCCATCACGGCTGGAATATGTGATTGATAGGGTCCCAAATCGCGGGCTAAAATCAAAATATCCCTTAAATGTAACGACGGATCCTGTTGTAAAGCGCGCCTGATGCGTCTGGCTACCTCCTGAATTTCCACAATCGGCGTTTCAGCTACAAAAGCCTTGAATGCAGTTTTATCATCGGTCACTTGAAATGAACGATATTCCCCTAACTTTTCCCATGCTGATAAGACTTGATAATTAGCGGAAGATAGTTTTCGTAAAGTGCTTGCACTACGAGTATTCACTGATTGTTGGTTGCTTGATGCCCATGCAATCAACTGTTGGGCAGTTGTCATCGGCTTAAAAAAAACATCTCCAGCTTGCTGTGTCCCTAATTTTGATATATCACCCAGAAGTGCTATTGTCACCGGATAACGAGCAATCAAAGCATTCACAACAGCTTGTTCCGCACTTGTAAAACCATTGAAACCATCAAAATAAAACATCGTATTTGACAGTTCTAAGTCATTCAATTCCCCGACAAAATGCAACAAAGATTCTTGTGCAGTTATTCGTTGTTGCCCTAGTTTTTGTTCGAATGCTTCAGCGACAATCGCCAAATCACGAAGTTTAGCGTTTAAAGTTTGTCGTAAAAAAATATTATCCGCAGATTTGGCAACAATATCAAGCAAATCTTGAGGTGATATACGACTGACACGTAGCTCAATCAGTTGCGCTACTAAAGCTGTTACAAAACCACTCTTGGCTTGTAGACGTGCAAAAACTGGTAATTGGCTTGCTTTCTCTCGCAAAATATCAGTCACCAGCATAAATAATCCGGCTGTCGAAACTGTTTCCGGCTGCTTTGTCGGTGTATTTTTCATGAGGGCCCAAGCCAGCCGTGTTAAAGAATATACCTGCAGCCGACTCTGCGAATAACGTTGCGCCTGACTATGACCATTGATTACAGAAAAACGTTGAAGCACATCAACTTCACTGTCAAATTTAACGTGATTAGGGACAATATAATATATGGTTAAACTAGCATTTTTTTGGAGATGTTTTTGAATATCAACCAACATGTCACCACGCATGTCATGCTCAGCACGCCCCATTAAAATATTGAGCGTCATTAACTTAGCCTTTCTTCAGGTACATAATTAATTGGTAGCCACTCTAAGACACGCTCAATTTTTTTATCCCAATAATACCATTCGTGCTTACCGGGTGCCGTTTCAAAAGTGATATCATAGTCTAAATCGCGCAACTTTGGAATGAAATCATCATTAGTTGGTTTTAGATAATCTTGTTCACCAATCCAAGCATACAACTGTGGTTTTTGGGTATTTTTTTTAGCTAACGCAAGCAAGTCATTGTCCGAACCGACAAATTTATCCAAATCACCAAAAATACCTGTCCAATAATCTTGCGTCGTCTCATCAGGTATAGCGCCAAATTGTGGTTCTCCTACTAACGCGCCTGACAATGAAGCTGCATAACTGAAGTGATTGGTTCCTAATCCAAGTTTGAAGGCACCATAACCACCCATTGATAAGCCAGCAACGAAGTTTTTTTCGCGTTTTGTTGATAGTTGTGGGAATAATGAGGCTACTTTTTTGGGCAACTCCTCTGCCAACGCATCAAAATAATTCAAGCCATATGTTGTGTTCGTATACCATGCCAAATCAGTGGAAGGCATCACAACAGCCACAATTGTTTGACGAACTAATCGTTCAATTGACGTACGACGCTGCCAAATATCTTGATCGCCAGACATGCCATGTAACAAATACAATACTGGTATATCTTGCAACATTTCGGGTGTCCAACTCGGATTGTGATCAGATAATTCAGGTAAAATCACATTCATGTGTCGATCCATTCCCAAAACCTGCGAATAATAATTAACTTGTAAAAATGCCATGCGTTGTTATCCCCTTTTAGTATTTACTGCTATTTTAACAGAAATAACCTGCAATTGTGGTTGGAAACAGTAGTTTTTTAGCTATTGTCACAAATCAAAATCTATTTTTTGGCAAAAAAAAAATGTGCCAAATTAATGGCAACATTTTTTAACTTTTTGAATTAAACAAGTGCTAACAAATCAGCCTTCTTTGCAGAAGATGGATATTCAGTACCTTGTGCATCCAAATATGCTTTGATTTCAGCAACTGTATTCTTTTCTGTTGGCTTGTTAGTAGCAGGATTAGTAGTGGCCTTTTTTGCTGACTTTGCAGCTGGCTTCTTACCTGACTTTGAGTCATTAAACTTTGCCAAAATACCAGCGTTGCTCAACAAGTTGCGAACTGTGTCAGATGGTTGTGCACCATTGCCTAACCATGACAAAATCTTGTCTTCATCCAACTTGATTTCAGCAGGTTGTGCGATTGGGTTATAAGTACCAACTGTTTCAATAAAACGACCGTCACGAGGTGAACGTGAATCAGCAATAACGACACGATAGAACGGACGCTTTTTTGCACCCATACGCTTCAAACGAATTTTAACTGCCATGTGGTAGTCCTCCAATTATCTTTGTGTTTATACACATTTATTCTACTAGATAATTATGCCACTACTCGTAAGTTATGTCAAGGGTTTTTACTTGACATCATTTTGCTGTTCACGTGCAATATTGATTTCTTCACTCAAAATAATCAAATTATCTAAAGCACGGCGCGCCAAAAAAGAATCATGTTTGCGATTTGCCTCATTAGTAATCCCACCAAGCGTGTGTGGTGTATTTAAATCATTAATAATTTTTACAAGCTGATTCTGCCAACTAGTGAGTTGCTCATTTTCCGTCATAAAAAAATCCTCCAGTTGATATATCATTTATTCTACCAAATTAACAAGAAAATAACAAAAATTCTTCATAAGATTAAATTATTACAATCAAAATTTTAAAAAATGAGTTGTTGGTTACAAAAATAGCCATTTGTTAAGGACTGTTATTGTCTGTTCAGGTACATATCGTAACCGTATGGTGTGCTCACCATTATCATCACGAACAATAATGTCAAGATGTGTTGCTTTTTTTGCTGCTAATGTATACAAACCATGCGTATTAAGTCCTTGTATTTTATCACGCGTGATAAAGTAACCCTCTTTAGTTAAGCCATTGCTACGTTGCAAGTAAATAACAGACTCACAATATCCTATTTTTTGATCTTTGATTGTCATTATGTTTTTTAAAATCAAAAACACTACCACGACCAAAGCAATCAAAATACCGAGCAATATATTATGCCAATCCCAATATTTTGGTAGCCAGATCATCACAATACCACTCAAAACAACAATCATAGTTGCCAACCGCAATAAACTAAATCTAACCTGATACCATGCAGCTGTCTTAATAGCGCTAGGTTGCCACTGCTTGATATCAAAGTCATCAACTCCCAAAACTTTTTGCAACGTAGTTGTTGCCTTTTGACTACTGACTACTGGAATCAGTACAGTTTTCTTATCATCTTCATCTCGACTTGCGGAAAGCAAAACGTTGGCACTCATCAACTTAACCATTCTTCTCAGCAAAGTTTGTCGCAATTGAACAGCCTGAATTCTACTAAACTTAAGTTGGACACTTTTACGTGCTAGTAAACCGCGCGAAATCACAAGATGATTTTCTTCATGTAAAACTTTAAAATCAAAATATTGATTATAAATCCTGAAAAATCCAACGACAATACCTATAAATAGACCAATTACAATCAAAGAACTCAATACTATCATAGATTGATGATTCACAAAATCCGTGAATGTCGCTTTGAGATGTTTTGGTAAAATATCGTCAATTTGCGTCCATAATGTGAATAAAGCTAAAAAGCCACCGAGACCACTCAGTGAGGTAACAGCGTATAACATTAAGTCCCTATTTGTCACATGATATCTTAGCTCTGATATAGATTGCTTTGGCCTAATTTCTTCAACACTGGTTTTTTTATTTTGGGCACTGCGTCTTTTTTGTTCGATAATATCAGCTTGTGTCAAACTCAGAGCATCAAAGACCACTTCTGGTTTTCCTTGCCCTGAAGTGTCAATTTGTAAACGCACGGATTGAAATGGTTGATAATAAAATGGCATCGTTCTAGAAATAGTTTGAATACGCTCAAAAGGCACATGAACTTGCTTTTTATTAAAAATACCCTGTTTTACTGATAGCTCATTGTCATCAAATTCGAAGGTAAAAAATAACCACTGAATCCAAGCGCTACCAACAAATACGACAAATATACCTAATACTATCAAAGGCAAAAAAATCACGCCATCGTTTTTAATATTGAACAAGCCCAATATAATTGGCCAAATCATTATTTTGATGTGACTAAAAAAATTAACAACAATGGCAAACCAACTTTGATGCTGTTTAGTCATCTGAAGCTACCTCACGGGCGTGTAAAGCCGCTTCGACTAATTGACCTCTCAACTTTTTAGCTGTTACTTCACCAATAGCCTCAATTTGGAACCCATGTGCCGCTGTTTCAATAGATAAATCCATTAATTTAAAATAACGTAAAATCGGTCCCTGTTTGGTATCAACATTTTGAATACGATTCAGTGGAATTGATTCAGACTTTCTGAAAATAAAACCACGATAAATGTAAACCGCCTGATCATCAATCACGTAACGTCTAAATCGATAAAAATAAGGGATTAGCGTCATGTGTATAACAGGCAAAATAGCTATCAAAACCATAATGATTAAAATCATCATTGCTAGTTGATGAAAATTACCGCGCAAAAAAAGCATGTAAATAATTATTTCCACGACTACTAAAAACAACAAAGCGATGACATCATGAATTAACCAAACAATTTTAGCCGTTTTAGGCAGCTGCGTGGCTTTTTCTGGAATCATATTTTTCTCCCCCAAATACTAGACATTTATAATATTCAGTGTATCAAAGCCATGTATCGAATGCAAAAAAGCTAGCATTTCACCAGCTTTTGAAAGTTTATAATACTTCACCATTGGTTGCAATGACATTTTGGTACCAATCAAATGAATCCTTTTTGTAGCGTTTTCCCGTACCTTGGCCCATATCATCTAAATCAACATAAATGAAACCATAACGTTTGGCCATTTCGCCAGTTGAAGCGGAAACAATATCAATACCAGACCACGGCATATACCCGATTAGAGGAATACCATCTAAAGCAACTGCTTGCTCCATGGACTTGATATGTCCTTTGAAGTAATCAATCCGGTACTGATCATGTATTTCACCTGAACTGGTCAATTTATCATAAGCACCAAAACCATTTTCAACAATCATCATTTTTTTATGCCAACGATCCCACATCCAATTCATCGCATAACGAACACCTGTTGGATCAATTTGCCAACCCCAATCTGATTGTTTAAGGTAAGGATTATCGCCGTGGTTAGCTTCTTCATCATATTCTAAATAGTCATCGCCAGTTGCAGAAACAGTCCAACTCATGTAGTAAGAAAACGCCACATAGTCGACGGTGTTTTCTTTTAAGATTTTAGCATCTTCAGGTGCCATTTTAATATCGAACCCTTTGTGTGACCAGAATTTCAACAGCCAGTTAGGATATTCTCCCAACGCATGGACATCACCCCAATAATAACGTGTTTGCATCGCTCTCTGTGCCATCAAAATATCTTCTGGGTTTGATGTTGCAGGATAAACGGGGTTCATCGCAATCATATCGCCTACCATGATGTTTGGATTGATTTCATGGGCAATTTTAGTTGCTAAGGCTGAGGCAACTAACTCATGGTGTGAGGCTTGATACATCAATTCTTGTGCCTGTTCTGCTGGATAATCTTTCAACCCAGAGTTTTGTAGCATTGGATGTGAATCCATCCAAGAGGTTTGATTATTAATTTCATTGAAAGTCATCCAGTACTTGACGCGATCACCATAACGTTCGAATACCACACGTGCAAATTTAGTGAAAAAGTCGATCATTTTACGATTACGCCATCCACCATACTCAGTCACTAAATGATATGGCATTTCAAAATGAGATAACGTGATGACTGGCTCTAAGCCATTATCAATCATCGTATCAATCATATTATCATAAAATGCCAAGCCAGCTTCATTAGGTGTTTCCTCATCACCGTTTGGAAAAATTCGCGTCCAAGCAATAGATGTTCTAAACGCTTTCATCCCCAATTCTTTCATCAATGCAAAATCTTGCGGAAACGAGTGATAAAAATCAATGCCTCTATGATTAGGATAATTACCATCTGGTAAAACAGTGTCTGTTACAACGCGTTTAACACCGTTTTTTCCCGGCAGCATCACATCAGCAATTGAGACACCCTTGCCGTCAACATTCCAAGCACCTTCTAGTTGATGTGCTGCTACTGCACCGCCCCATAAAAAATCTTGTGGCATTTTATAACCTGTTGTCATTTGTTATCTTCTCCAGTTCTTAGGTTCATTTAGCAATTATTTTGTAAAAGAAAAGCCCGCAAAAGCGAGCTTTCAATCAGTTCTCTGCCAATTTGCGATAAAGTGCAATGATTTCAACTGCTAAATCACGAAAAGTAATACCATTCATCAAATGATCTTGGGCATGAACCATATACAAGTCAACTTCAGTATGATTACCTTGTGCTTCTTGTGTTAGCATGTCCGTTTGAACATCATGTGCTTCTTTAAGTGATTTATCAGCTTCATCAATTGCTGCTTGTGCACCCTCAAAATCACCTGATTTAGCCAACTGAATTGCCTGAAAAGCTTGCGACTTGGCATTGCCACCATGCATAATCAGACCCATCACAACTTGCATTCGTGCTTCGTCTTGCATCAAATCGGCCATCTTAAACTCCCATCAATGTTTCGGCAGACTTCAAAACATTGTCGCCCTTCATCATGCCATAATCCATCATATTGATGACATCCATTGGCACACCAGCGGCATCTGTGTGTCCCTTAACCTCATTTTTCATATAAGCAACTTGAGGTCCAAGCATCACAACATCAGGATGCTTTTCTTTTAGCTTAGCGTCAACATCAGACGTTGAAGTTGCAAAAATATCGTAATCCTTTTCTTGAGCCGCGGCGGCCTTTTGCATGTTTGCTACCAATAATGATGTTGACATACCAGCTGCACAAGCTAGCATAATTGTTTTAGTTGCCATAATATGTTTCTCCTTTAAAAAATCATTTCGTTTATAGCCTTATCATAGCATGTTTTCAATCAAATGTAAACGCTTTCACAGTTTGTTCATACTTTTCCAAAACGATCAAAAAAACATCACAATTGTGAATTGTGATGTTTTTTGATACTATTCTAGTCCCTCAGTTAGGGCTTCTGGATAAAACTCACGGACAATATCTGCTTCATGCTTTGACAATTCTGGAAAATCAGTGTCAGAACCAATATCGTCATGATACAGGCGATCTCGTGGCGATACTTGACCTGTGGCGTGAGCAACAGTAATGTGCCAACCTGCAAAGTCTTGTACATTTTGCGCACTTTCCAATGATTCCAAATGAAGTTGTGACACCATTAACAACAAACGGACATCCGCATTCAAATCTTTTAACCATAACTGTTGTTCAGTCGTCAGATAAAGCGTCAAAGAAGCCTCAGCATTTTTACCAATTAAGTCGGTTTCACGTGCTTCTTCAAGTGCCTTGTTGACAGCGTCACGAAGACTCATAAAGGTTGACCACTGTTCAAACAAAACTGTCGTATCACCTAGATCTTGAACATCAGGCATATCAGTCAAATAAGCAAATTGTGCTGTTTCATAAGGAAGATATTCCCATACTTCTTCAGCTGTGTGAGGTAAGATTGGTAGCAACAATCGCGTCAAATCAGTCAAAATCTTATAGAAGACTGTTTGCATTGAGCGACGAGCTTGCCCAGTAGGTGCCTCAACATAAACAACATCCTTAGCCACATCAAGATAAAAGGCTGATAGATCAACGTTGACAAAGTTAATCACACGCTTAAAAACATCGTTGAATTGGTAATTATCATAAGCATTGCGCACATCTTTAACAAAATTATTTTCTAAGGCATAGAAATATTGATCATGTGCTGCCAATGATTGATATGACACACCATCTTCTTTTGGATCAAAATCAGAGGTATTTGCCAGCAAGAAACGTAACGTATTGCGCAACTTTCGATAACTCTCTGACACTTGTTTCAAAATTTCATTTGAAACACGCATGTCTTGTGACGTGTCAACCGACGTCACCCAAAGACGCAGAATTTCAATTCCCATTTTGTCAGCTACTTCAAGTGGCGAAATTGTATTTCCTAGAGATTTGGACATCTTGTTGCCTTTACCATCTAATGTAAAGCCTTGGTGCAAAATAGATTTGTATGGCGCAATGCCATTTACGGCCACAGATGTGATCAAAGAAGAATTAAACCAACCACGGAACTGATCAGACCCCTCCAAATACATATCAGCAGGATAATCTAATTCAGGTCGTGTATTCAAAACCCCATTCCACGATGAACCAGAATCGAACCAGACATCCATGATATCCTCTTCTTTAGTAAATTCACCGTTTGGTGAATGTTCATTAGTATAACCTTCTGGCAAAAGTTCTTTAGCATCATGTTCAAACCAATAATTCGAACCATACTCAGCAAATAAATCAGCGACGTGGTTGATCAACTTTTCGTCCAAAATAGCTGTACCATCTTCTGCGTAGAATATTGGTAATGGTACACCCCAAACACGTTGTCGTGAAATAACCCAATCACCGCGATCGCGAATCATATTGTGCAATCGAACTTTACCCCAATCTGGGAAATATGTAACCTTATCAAGCTCGGCTAAAATTTCTGATCGGAACTTGGCCACAGAAGCAAACCATTGGGGCACTGCCCGCCAAATAATTGGTTTTTTGGTACGCCAATCAAATGGGTAAGAATGGGTAATCTTTTCTTTTGCCAAGAACAACCCAGCATCCGTTAATTTGTTGATGACTATACCAACAACATCATCATAGAATTTGCCTTCAAAGTCAGCACCCGCGTTGGCTGTCATATAACCCTTTGAATCTACTGTTACGTCAGCGGGTAAGCCATACTTTTTTCCAACGTTGTAATCATCTTCACCAAATCCGGGTGCTGTATGAATTAAGCCAGTTCCTGAATCAAGCGTAACATGATCAGCATTCATCACTAATTCTTCATGCTCACTGTCCCAAGGATGATAGGCTGTAATGCGATCAAGCTGTTGGCCTTTATAGGTTGCGACCGTTTCATATGATTCCCAACCAAACTTAGGTGCGACTGAATCGAGTAGTTCAGTCGCAACAACAAATTGTCTCGTATCGCCAGCTGGTATCACAACTGAGTATTCGAATTCAGGCCCTAACGTAATACCTCGAGAGGCTGTAACAGTAAACGGCGTTGTTGTCCAGACCACAAAGTAAGTATTATCGTCCAAAATACCTTTGCCATCTTTTACTTTATTGGCATAGAACAATGATGTTGAATCAATGTCATGATATTCAATTTCAGCTTCAGCAAGAGCTGACTCAGACGACCATGACCAATACACTGGCTTCGCACCTCTAAAGATGTAGCCTTTCCCAGCCATTGCACCAAAAACTCTAATTTGCGCTGCCTCAAATTCTGGCTTCAATGTAATATATGGATTTTCCCAATCGCCTAACACACCCAAACGTTTAAAATCCGAACGTTGCTTATTAACTTGTTGCAAAGCAAATTCTTTAGCTAAATTACGCCATTCTGATTTAGGCATACTTTTTCTATCATGACCTGCTTTTGTCAATTGTTGTTCAATTGGCAAACCATGAGTATCCCAACCGGGAACATAAGGCGCATAAAAGCCAGTCATGTTCTTATAACGTACAATAATGTCCTTGGTAATTTTATTCATGGCGTGACCAATGTGAATATTACCATTTGCGTATGGCGGTCCATCATGTAGGTTAAAATGAGGTTTCTTCTCATTTTGGGCCAAACGTTGCTGATACAAGTCTTCCTCATACCATTTTGCCTGACGTTCTGGTTCCGTCTTAGGCAACGACCCTCTCATTGGAAAAGCCGTTTTACCAAGATTCAACGTATCTTTATACTTCATATTTCATTCTCCTAAAAAAGTTAATCGACAACAATCATTTAAAATAATGATAAAAAAAGTCCCTATGCATCATCTGCATAGGGACGTTTTCACGTGGTACCACCCAATGTTTAGTAATAACTAATCTTCATTATTACTCTCAAATCAGTATTAACGGCCTGCGCCGTTCTAGCTTACTAAAATTTCAGCTAAACAAAACTAGTAACTGATCTGATTGGCATCAGGGACGGTCATCTTCCACCACCATGACTCGCTGCACGTATATATGCCAACTTTGCTGTGTTACGCTTTTTATAATTATTAATGATTGTCCGCTTGGTCTTCTGATTCTGGAAACACTACAACCGGCCCTTGGGCTTCTGCTGTTTCCTGTTCATCTGACTCTTGTTCTGACTGGCTTGAAACTTCAACTGGTGCTGCTTCAGCAACTTTACCAATGCGATTGGCTGTTACTTGACCAATTGGTAAACGATGAACAGCTTCTGCTAACTCATCATTTTCTAATAGTGTACGCTGTGCTGTTAATAATTGCAAGAAGGAATTTTTAAAACTTTCAACTTCTGTACGTAATTGGTTTTGCTCATTAGTTAATTCTGCGTTTTCTTGTGCTAAACGTTCTGCTTCCGCTTCTGCCTTAACACGAGAATCACTGATGATTTTAGTAGCCGCTTCTTGTGCATGCGTCAATTGCTTTTTCACTTCAACATCAGCGTCTTTTTTCAATCGGTCAGCTGCTTCTTGTGCGACAAAAATAGACTGATTAACTTGCTCACGCTTGGCTTCTAGCGCCTCGACTTGCGATTGCGACTGCTCAAGTTGTACTTTAAGCGCATCTCGCTCAGCAATTAGCGCTTCATAATCACTATTGACTTGATCCAAAAAAGCATCAACTTCAGTCGCAACATAAGCCTTACTGCCTTTTTTTGTAAATTCGTGATTTAAAATTTCATCTGGTGATAATGCCATAACTTTCTCCTTTAACATGATTGTACTTCATAATTTTATCATGCCTAGTCTAAATTAGATAGAAGCCTGACATTACTATCTTTGTACAACATTGACAATTGCTTTCAATTTATCTTTTTTACTCCGACCATCTAGTGACTTGATTTGTGCACGACCATGTTTTCTAACTGATATCAAATCATTTACAGCAATTTCCAAATTGGTTTTTTGCGCAAGCATCCAATTCACATGAACTTGACCACTTTCAATAAGTGTCTTAGTATCACTACGTGACAGTTGAAAAACAGATGATATGACAACATCAAGTCGCAAAGATGACATTAAAGCAAATTGCTCTTGCCAATTAGTTAAAACAGGCAGGGCTTCACTTAACGATTGCGCTTTCAGATTAACAGCAACTCGTCCAACTTTTGTAACGGTTTGCTGGATATAAGCTAACATTTTCTGATCGACAATGATTTGCCAATTCGTTTCTTCATTATCAAATAGGATATCGCCAAGTACATCCCGACTAATACCCAAGTGCATTAAGCTGCCCAAAATTGTCGAATGATGTAACGTGGCAAACTTTTTTGGATATTGTACAGTTAGTAACCCAATTTCAAAATCTTCTTGTTTTACTTCAAATACTTCTGGTGCAATGATTGCCCTTTGACTTTCGGCGCCATCCACACCACCATACAAATAACTTCGCAATCCAGACTGACGGTTAATCAATGTTTGTAGAATGTATTGTTCTCTCGGATTTAAAAATCGCGTCAGAATTAAGCGATAGTCATCATCAGCCTGTTTTACCCAATCCAGAACTTGTTGTATGAAAGGCTGCTCGTACTCACGAAAATGTTGTGAAATACTTAGCACGTCATTACTCATAGGAATATCGAAACTAAATGTAGCAAACCACTACGTGCAAAATTCAAAGCCAAAATTGCGACAATCGGTGAAAAATCAAGCATCCCAATTGGTGGAATAAACCTAAAAATTCGTAGATATGGCTCGACAATACGGCCCAAGAATCGGCCCAAGCCAGACTCACGAGCCCCTGGTAGCCAAGACATTAAAATATAAATAACAATTGCATATTCATAATATTGCACTAATCGAAACAACCATATGACAATTTCTGCAATCATGAATTAGTACCTACTGTTGGGCTCAAGATTATCTGTCAAAGTTCCAGAAATTTCAAACGTATTTGGTGTGACCAAGAAAATTGATTGTCCAATACGTTCGATTTCACCGTTAACAGCATAAACAGCACCACCCAGAAAATCAAGAATTCGTTTAGCTTGTGCTTCATCAATCTGCGTGAAATTGACAATCACTGCTTCACCACCCAAAATTTGTGAAGCAATCGCTCGAGAATCAGAATATACTTTTGGTTCAAACAATGCAATTTTACTATTCGCACTATTAAAGTCTGAATTGGCTTGTTGTGTAGTAGTTGATGGTCGTGTAAATCGTTGTTGGGAAGTATTTGCTTGTTGCTGAACAGGCTGTGGTTGTGGCTGTTCTTGGTATGATCGTTGATCATACCCTTCATCCTCGTAATAATCTTCCTCATTACTAAATAGACGTTTAATTGTGTCCCCTAATGCCATGAGTTCTCCTTAACGTTTCTTGAAAAATGGTGGTTGGTCAGTGTCGTCATCATTGCCCAAATCCACCGCAGCACTTGAGCTCGGTGTATTAAAGACATCAAATGATTGCTTCTGAACGCCATCAAAACGATCATCTTCAGCAAACGCGTCTTTGGTTGTGCCGCCAATATTCCAATCAGCAAATGGATCGTTTTGTGTTGGTGTCACTTTGGGGGCTGGTGATGCTGTCGCTGGTTTTTCAAAAACTGATGAAGCAGACGAAGGCGCTGCCGACTCAGTCGACGTTGCTGTGCCAAAAACTGAAGCAGCTGGTGCTACATTCTTGGCTGCAGATTGTTTGGATTTATCGTTAGTATTTTGAAGACCAGTCGCAATAACTGTCACGCGAATTGAATCACCAAGATCTTCATCAATTGATGTTCCAAATATAACGTTCACGTCACGTCCTGCTTCTTGGCTAATGACTTCTGAAGCCGTTTGTGCTTCAAACAACGACATATCTAGACCACCGGTGATATTAAGCAAAACGTCTTCCGCACCTGACATGTCGACTTCAAGCAACGGTGACGAAATAGCTTGTTTTGTTGCGTCAGCTGCACGGGTTTCGCCACTTGCTTGACCAACACCCATCAAAGCAGGTCCGGCATCTTGCATGACAGTTTTCACATCAGCAAAGTCCAAGTTAATGAAACCAGGATTGGTAATCAGCTCAGAAATGCCTCGAACACCTTGTGCCACAACTTCATCAACTACTTTAAATGCTTCAGATAGTGGTGTACGAAGGTCAATACGATCTTTCAAACGTTCGTTAGTAATCACGATTAATGAGTCAACAGACTCTGACAAAGCCTGTAATCCTTCAGCAGCAAAACGTCCGCGCTTTGGGCCTTCCCATTTAAATGGTCGTGTAACGACCGCAACGGTCAATGCGCCTTGTTCTTTAGCAATACGTGCAACGACAGGAGCTGCACCATTACCAGTTCCACCACCCATACCTGCAGTAATCACAACCATATCGGCACCAGCTAAGGCATTAGCAATATCTTCAGTTGATTCTTCAGCAGCTTTAGTACCACGCTCTGGATTCGAGCCTGCTCCCAAGCCACCGGTTAATTTAGGACCGATTTGAATTTTTGTATCGGCTTTTGACTTATCTAGTGCTTGTACATCAGTATTGGCTACGATAAATTCAACGCCACTGACGCCTTCTTCAATCATATGGTTAACAGCATTTGAGCCACCACCACCAACACCGATAACTTTTATGATTGCACCCGCTTCTTGGGTATCATCAATTGAAAAATCCATGAGTTGTCTCCTTAAGTGTCTTTTTAATCTTCGTTAAATAAATTGTTTATCTTTTGGCGAATTTTTCCAAACCAGCCTTCACGAGGTGCCACAGTGGCATCATCGACGTATTGATAACTGTCATATGATTCTTGTTGTGGTGCCTCACTTGGTGTTGGTTCAGGATTAGGTGTAACCTCACGACGGTTCATAATCGTTTGTTTAATCACCTGTTGCACCATGTTTTCTCTAGATGCAAACACTGAGTATGCCAAAGCACGCGTGTACGAAGGATGTCGCAAACCAATTTGATCTGGTACAAACAAACGAACATTATCGCCCAATAATTGTTTGGCAAAATCAACCATTTTTGGCAGCGCTGCATTGCCACCAGTTAAAACAAAGCCTCCTGGCATATTCAAAGCATTAACCTGTTGTAAATGATCAAATATTCGCGTAAACATTTGCTCTAAGCGAGCCGCAATGATTTCCGATAAATACTTCTCGTCAAATTGTTTTGGTACAACCTCACCAATAACTTCGACTGGAAAATCGTTGTCTTGGTCGGTTTGCAATGGATCAGCAAAGCCGTAATCACGTTTTATTCTTTCAGCATTGATGTAAGAAGTGCCAAGCACAGTTGAGATATCCTTGGTGACACTATCACCACCTTCAATATCGACAAACGTGTACTTCAATTTGCGATCATGGATAACAGCAGCACTAGTCTGTCCGCCACCTAAATCAATCAAAACAGTACCAAAGTCTTGCTCGCCGTCATTCAAGATAGTTGTACCAAGAGCCAATGGTGACAGAATAAATTCTTGCAAATTTAGTCCGGCCTTTTGAATTGCCATTCGCGTATTATCAAGAATCTTGCTAGGTCCAACATAGGCCACCCCATGCATTTCAAGCCTTACACCTATCATTTCATGAGGATCTTTAATGCCATCAAATCCGTCAACAACGAACTCTTCAGCGACTAATTCAATCACATCACGGTCTGCGGGCAAGCCATTTGATAATGCTTGTTGCGCTACATTTTGAACATCCTGATAAGTAATGCGCTTATTTTGGTTGGCAATAGATACCAGACCATTAACATTGATAATTTCAACTTGATTAGCTGGAACACCAACCACAACATCGGTAATTTTAATATTTGCTTTTTCTTGTGCCTGATCAATCGCCTCACGAATCGCAGCGGCAGTCGTATCGATATCGACAATCACGCCACGGCGTAAGCCACGTGAAGGGGCGCTTCCCGCACCAATCACATTAAATTGATTCCCAGCAGTTTGTTCAATGACAACTTTAATTGAAGTGGTTCCAATATCCAATCCAACCGTCACGCCTGAATTATTCATGCGTTGTGCCCCTTTGTTAATTATTTTTACAAAATATACCTAATATTAATAGTAACATAAAATCGCAATATTTTGCGACCCAATTCTAGTTTTTCAGTACGTTTCATATTTAAGATTTATAGTTATATGAGAAAGCGCCAAATTGTAGGTCAACCACACCTTTTGCTTTCATTTGTGCTGCAATACCAGGATAATAAACAATCTTTTGACCAAATGTTGTTGTCGTTGCCAGCACAGTATTACCATCAGCCATGATAATTTTTAGGCGTTTCGGGTTCTCTTTTGTAGGCGAAAATATTATTTGACTAATATTTTGTCGCAAAGATGCTTCAAAATTGGAAAATGTGACAGCCGTTTTAGCCAATGTGTCATCGCTCTTAAAGCCTGTATAAACTGGTGCATCACCATCTGGTTGACTGACTGAATGACGATTTCCTTGCTGATTGATAGCATACCACTGTCCTTTTTGTTGAACAAATCCAGCATTGACTCTTTCAACAACAGTAAACAACACATCGCCATCATTTAAAGTCACTTTTACCGAGTCTATTTTATTGTTTTGTGATTGCAGTCGATTTTCAATAAAAGCTTGTTGTCCAACCAAACGCCAATACGGTGTCGTTTGATCAACATTAACATATTTTTTTATTTGCTCTTTAGAAACGACCGTTGACGCAACTGACACATTTTTAATCGTACGCCAAGGTTGTAAAATCAATATTAAACCGCCAATCAAAACAGCAAAAACCGCTAAACTCAGCCAAAGTTGTAACGGTCGTTTCTTGTTTACAATATGTTTTAATTGTGGTACATCTTCTTTCATCATTCTCCAATTGCATCAAGAATCAGTGCATAAAGTCTTTCGCCAGCATCGCGCACACCAATTTTAGTTGCCTGAGCTGCCATCGCCTCACTCACCTTGTCATTTAATAACAATGTATCGGCAGCTTGAGTTAGCGTAACTGCTGACAAAGATGGCTCGGAAATCATCAATGCAGCACCAGCATCAACCAAACTTTGCGCATTTTTAGTCTGATGATCACCTGTCACAAAGGGACTCGGAATTAAAATAGACGGAATACCCAGCGCTGTAATTTCTGCTATTGATGTCGCGCCAGCCCTTGCCACTATCGCATCAGTTTGTGCCATAACTTCTGGCATGTTGTCAATATAAGGTAATATTCTGACATTTTCAGCTGGTTGTGTAGTCATTCTTGCAAGGACATTATCATAACGTTTTGGCCCAGTAACAAACACAACTTGATAGCTTCGTTGATTAAATGTTTCTAAAGCATCAATAACTGCTAAATTAATAGCTGGCGCACCTTGAGACCCACCAAATATTAGCAAAGTCTTTTTGTCATCGCGCAAGCCAATCTGTTGCCATGAGAAATTTGACTTGAGTGAAGCAACTTGCTGTGCTCTTGGGTTTCCAACCACCGTTGCTTTTCCTTTGGGAAATTGTGATAACGCAACATCGAAAGCAACACCGATACGCGTCGCACCACGAGACAAAAATTTATTTGTAACACCAGCAACTGAATTTTGTTCATGAATGACCGTTGGAATATGTAATCGTTGGGCTGCATAAACAACTGCCCCACTGACGTATCCGCCAGTGCCAACGACGACATCCGGCTGAAACTCTTTAAGAATTTTTTTTGCCTCACGAACGGCTCTTAAAAACAGAGAAATCGTTTTAACATTATCTAAAGATAGTGACCGCTTGAAACCCTGAACAGTTAGGCGCTCAAATGCCATTCCTGTTGCAGGAACAATATTAGATTCAACACCTCGCTCTGATCCCACATACAAAAATTTTGTATCGGGTTCATGCTTTTGAATCACTTCAGCTAAAGCAAGCGCCGGATAAATATGACCACCTGTTCCACCACCAGATAAAATAATTTTCATAACGACTCCTTTCAAATTTTAAGTGCTTCTTTTAGTGCAGCGACAAACTTTTCACCGCGTTCTTCAAATGTCTTAAATTGATCCCAACTGGCATGAGCTGGTGATAGTAATACCACGTCGCCCGGACGTGCTAACTTCACTGCTTCTGGCGCCGCTGCCATAACATCCTTAACAGTAATGACTGTTTTATCGGCTTGGTTTGCCAAATCAACAATTTTTTGTTGCGTTTGTCCAACAGCGATTACGGTTTTCACATGTTTTAAATTAGGTACCATGCGTGACAAATCATCACCGCGGTATAACCCACCACCAATCCATATTGTTGGTTGATCAAAGCTATTTAATGCTGTCTGTGTTGCCTCAATGTCGGTGGCTTTTGAATCATTATAGTACTTTACACCATTCACAGTAAATAAATACTGCAAACGATGTTCAACCCCTCCAAAAGTCTTCAACACATCTTTAATCGCGCGATCACTCACCCCAGCTAGTTTGGCAGCTGTTGCTGCTGCTAAAACATTTTCCAAATTGTGGGGTCCCACTAGCTTTATGTCAGTTACAGGCATTATTGCATCGCCGTTAATCAATAGTTGATCATCTTTAATTTCTGCCTGCAAACCACTTTGTTGACGAGAAAACGTTAGCACTTTCGCGTGCGTTTTAGCAGCAAAATTTGGGGTATCTGGGCCATCAGCATTTAAAATTAAATACTGATTTTTAGTTTGATGGCGTGTAATCTGAAATTTGGCAGCTACGTAATTATCTCTAGTTTTGTGATAATCCAAGTGATTAGAAAAAATATTGGTCACAACAGCAATATCTGGTCGAATATCTGGTATACCCATTAGTTGGAAACTGGACAATTCTAACAATAATGTATCTTTTTCAGTTAAATTAGCAACGACTTCACTGACCGGCGTGCCAATATTGCCGGCTGTCGTGACCGGCTGTTCATCCGACTTGAGCATATCACGAATCAAGGAAGTCGTTGTCGTTTTACCATTGGATCCTGTCACCGCAATTAATCGGCCATTGAATGTACTCAACGCCACGGCAACCTCTGTTAAAATTGGAATTTTCAAGACAAGCGCCTTTTGTACCAATGGCTGGTCGTAATTAATACCTGGATTTTTCACCAGATATTTGAAACTGTTATCAAGATGCACATCTTGAGCTTGCGATATAAAAGTAACTCTTTGAGATTGCAAAGTCAGAAAATCATCGTCTTCTTGAAAATCGCCGTCATTTGCAACAGTAACATCAGCACCAAGTGCTAATAAAAGCTTAGTCACTGCTTTGCCAGAACGTGCCCAACCATAAACCATAATTTTTTCATTTTTAAAATCCAGTGCCTGCATGATTTAACCTGATTTCTTTATTTATGTACACGGCTATCACCGTCTCAACTCATGTATAAAATCCCTACAATACTTACTAGGAGAGTTACAATCCAAAATAGTATATCAATTTGCCATTCACGCCAACCAAATTTTTCAAATGAGTGGTGAATTGGTGCCATTGGGAAGATTCGCTTGTGCCAAAAGTGATAACCTATGGTTTGAATAATGACCGATAACGTTTCGATTACAAAGACAATACCAAACCAAACTAGAGAAAATGGAATACCCAACAAGATTGTCTCAATTGCCAATCCAGCGCCTAAAGCTAGCGATCCTGTATCTCCCATGAAAATTTTGGCCTTAGGTTTGTTATAAATCAAGAAGCCAACCAATGCACCAATAATTGCGATATTAAAAATCACGATCGACTGACTATGCATTGCCATTGCAATCCATGTATAGGTGCCATAAACAATAATGCTAATACCAGTTAGTAACCCATCAAGCCCATCTGTTAAGTTAGTGGCATTTGACCACCCTACCAGCCAGAACCACATGAAAATGAAATAAAAACCACCCAAATAAATATGGCCAACAAACGGTACATTAAGTACAAACGGCACATTCATAAACCACATAACAATCATGACTACCAAAGCGCTAAGTGTTTGTGCTAACAATTTTGGCTTAAACCTAAAACCATCATCTGCATGTTTCAATATTTTCAGTGTGTCATCCACACCTCCAATAATGGCAAACGCCACAAATGCCAAAATCGGCATCAATTGTAACATGAAGCCATGCCACCCCTCACTTGCTACCCCACCAACAACGGCACTGATCACAGCAGCTAATACAAATAATACACCGCCCATACTTGGTGTCCCTGCTTTGGCCTGATGATCAGGACCCAGTTTACGGATTACTGCCTGCTCCTTAGAATGCCTCAAAAAGTTAATCAATGCTGGCATAAAAATAACTGTCACGATAAACGATCGTGCGAAAGTCCATAGATTTTCTGTCATTTCTCCCTGTTACTCCTTCTCTTTCAATACAATCGCTACTTGACTGCTTTTGACAACCAACTGATTAGCACCAACACTTTGACTCGTAATGTAGCCAGACCCTTTCCAAGTCAACGTGAAGCCAATTTGCTTTGCAAACGACTGTGCATCTGTTAAACTCCACCCTGTCATATCAGGCATATTCGTGGTACCCTGCGCTTTTAATATGACTAATTGATTGGTCAATGCTTTTTGTTCAGGTAACAGCGATTGCGATTTAATTTTTCCAGTTGTCCCAACAACAGCCACTCGGAAACCTGCTTTAGTTAATGTTGTTTTGGCAGCAGTGATTGATTGGCCCACAACATTAGGCACCGTCTGTTTCGTTGTCTTAGATTTTACAGCGCTACTGCTATTATTCAAAGCTTGAAGCATTAACGGCCTAAATACTTTGTTCATTGTGGTTTGAATTGTTGCATCTGGGAAAACTTTTGGTTGTTTAACAGCCATGTAAAAAATATATTTTGGATCTTTTTCCGGTGCTAATACAACGACTGAATGAATTGCATTTTTCAGACCATCTAGGTATTGACCTTTTTCTGCCACTTGAGCAGTTCCAGTTTTAGCAGCAATCTGATATCCAGCATCTCGCAAATCAAATTCCTTAGCAGTTCCAGTAGACTGATTTACAACATCAATCATATATTCACGAACTTTTTCAGCCGTACTTGCTTTAATTGGGTGGGCAACAGTTGTTGTTTTTCCTTCCTTGACAATTGCACCAGTCGCAGAGTTAACTACTTTATCGACAAAATAAGGTTTAATTTCCTTACCATTGTTGGCAATCGCTGAAAACGCCTGAATCAGTTGTAATGGTGTCACGTTGATGGCTTGACCATAAGCTGTATTGGCCTGTTCAATCGGATAAGTAAATGAAATAGAACCAGCTTCTTCACCATTGAGACCTGATTTAGTAGACTGTAAAAAACGGAACCGAGTCAAATACTTACGCCATGTTACCGCACCCAACTTTTGTTCAGTGCGGGCAAAAGCAACGTTAGACGATCGCCAAAATCCTTCCCGATAGGTCAACATACCAGCATCTTGGCCAAAAGCATCAACAACTTTCTTGCCATCAATTAAAAATGTTCCCGATTGATAGGTATCATTGGGTCGCCACTCTCCTGTATCAATAGCAGCCGACAACGTGATAGCTTTCATAGTTGAACCAGGCTCAAAGGCACCTTGATCAAGTAGGTTTTGCCAAGTTTCCGGATTCGAAGATTTGTCATTAGCATTAAAATTTGGCCTTTGTGTTGCTGCAACAATTCGCCCTGTTTTTGCTTCCATCAATACTGCAACTGCTGTTTTTGCCTCCGTATCTTTAATCAATGTATCCATACGGGTTTCTAATGTGTTTTGCAAACTGTCATCTAAAGTAAGATACACGTCATCCCCATTTTTTACGGTTCGACTATTTTTGTTATTCTCTTTTTGACCTTCGTAACTTTTAATACCATTTTTACCAGTTAATACCGAGTTTTCGGCGGCTTCAATTCCCATCATGCCAGTCATTGTTGACTGACCACTGACATTTTCACTATACTTAATGTTTCCAATCAGATGAGATGCCATTTGATCATTGGGGTAAACACGCGCTGCTTGTGATGTGAATTTTATGCCTGGAAGCTTCATAGCCAATATTTTCTTATGTTGTGCAATTGTCAGACTTTTACCAGCTGATCCAAACTCTACTTGAAATTGCTTAGCTTTCAATCGTTTGTAAATCGCTTTTTCTTTTAGGTTAATGACCGTGCTTAATTTCTGAGCTGTTTCACTCGCATCCGTCACATAATCTGGTTTGCCGTCAGCGTCTTTTTGATTTTTGTCCAAGACTGCGTAGACATTGTAAACCGTTGTGTTCTCGGCTAATACTTGTCCATTGGTGTCAAAAATTTTACCACGATTAGCAATAATGTTTTGTTTCCCCATAAAAGCTTCTCGTGTCGCTTTTGTTAGGTTATGCCCATCAACGGCTTTATTCCCTGCAATAACAAAAAGACGAATACCAAGCATTAAAATCACCACTGTTGTGCCACACAGCAACAACCCACCAAAAATTTTGGCATTCTTCGTGATTCTTTTATTTGGTATCCGTCTCACTTTATTTTTCATAATTATTGATTAATATTGCGTACACTATCATCTGACAGTGTCATGCCGTATTTTTTTGCAACCTTATCTAGATTTGATTTACTAGTGACATCTTGAATCTTAGTTTGTAAATCATCATTGTTTTGTTTCGTATTGCTTATTTTTGTTTCAATAGCCGTCGTACTATTAGTCGCTTTTGTAATTTGCATACTAGTAAAAACAGCACCAACCATCAATGACAAGACAACTGCAGCCACAAAGATAACTAGCCCACGTTCCTTTTTGGTCCAAACTGCTGCTTTATATTTAATTGCTTTGCGTTGGCGATAGCGTGGTTGCGTGAGTGGTGCTTGTTGTGCAGCAGCTGATGAGTATTCGTATGCATTTTGTGCCATAGCTTTTTCTCCAAAAATCTGATGATGTAACAATTAGTTTTAAAACTTAAATTAAGTTATTTGCGTCGAATACCGCGTAGTTTAGCTGATTCCGATCGATGATTAGTACTCATTTCGGCAGCACTTGGTAAAATAGGTTTTCTGGTCAGTGCGTCATACTCAGCTTCAAATTGTCCGGGTAATACAGGTAAACCGGCAGGTAATTCAGGTGCGCTAGTTTTTTCACGAAACATTTGCTTTACAAGACGATCTTCTAATGATTGAAATGTAATAACACTAATGCGACCGTTATGATCAATTAGGTCCAATGCCTGCGTTAAAGAGTCTTCTAATGCACCCAATTCATCATTAACCGCAATTCTTAACGCTTGAAATGTTCTTTTAGCAGGATGTCCTCCCTTACGGCGGGCAGGCGCTGGAATTGCTTCTTTAATGATGTCAACCAATTCAAACGTTGTGTTAATAGGGCCGTTTTCTCGATGTTGCTCTATCTTACGGGCAATTTGTTTTGGAAAACGGTCTTCACCGTAGCGACTCAACACTCTTAACAGCTCATTAAACGACCATTCATTGACAATTGTTTTAGCAGTCAAAGTTTGTCTTTGATCCATTCTCATGTCTAATTCAGCATCGTAGTTATAGCTAAAACCGCGTTGTCCATCATCAAATTGAACTGAACTGACACCCAAATCATAAACAATGCCATCAACATTCTGAATATTACGTGTTGCTAGCGCCGAAGTTAATGTCCTAAAATTTTGATGAATCAAAACTAATTTTCCTTGTGCAATGTCATCTGCATAGCGGGTCATATTGTATTGAATTGCTGTATCATCCTGATCAAAACTATACAGCTTGCCAGTTGTTAATTGCTTTAAAATCTCACCCGTGTGCCCGCCGCCTCCAAGCGTTGCGTCCACATAAATACCGTCAGGCTTGATATCTAATAATTCAATGGCCTCATGCAATAGCACCGTAACGTGTTCAAATGTCATTTCAGCTCACTTTCCTTCTGGCAACCTATTTGGTTACATTAAAAATCAAAATCAACTAACCCCTCAGCAATATCATCAAAGTTTTCGGCTGTCTCAGCTGTGTACGCAGCCCATGTATCAGCACTCCAAATTTCGAAAGAATCACCAACGCCAGTTACAATAACATCTTTTTCTAGTGATGCGTACTCTCGTAAGTTACTTGGTACAATAATTCGACCTTGCTTATCAAACTCAGCTTCTAATGCGCCGGCCATGACAAAACGTCTAAACGAGCGCGCGTCTTTTTTTCCAGTTGGTAATTGATTCAACTGATTTTCTAACTTTTCCCAAACGGATAATGGCATAGCCCGTAAAGACTTTTCCATCCATTTAGTAACAATAAATTTTTCACCAAGTTGATTACGGAATTTTGCCGGAATAATTAGGCGTCCTTTCGTATCGAGCGTATGTGAATATTCGCCCATAAACATAGGACCACCTCCATTAAAATTCTATACTATTAATTTACCACATTCCACCACTTCTCTCCACCTTATTTTGAAATTTGTCATCAATCAGTAAATTTTCACGTAAAAAAAGCAGTACCATCAATGACAGTACTGCTTTTATAAAAGTGGGGGTCAGTGGTTAATAAAGCCCAAAATCATGACAACTATTATGACCGCAATGCCAAAAAGGCCACTCCATTGCCAATATCGATGCCAAAAATGGCGCCAATCCCAATTTTTTTGTAATAAGAACCAAGCTAAAATAGCCCCAAAAGCAAACCAGAAAAGCAAAATCCACTCGATATAGCTAACGCCTAGCGCATATCCCATCGTGTAATGTGCAATTACCCAGACAGGTAACGTAATAACGTCCAAAACATGCAAGCGTATTTTTTTCATCGCTGTCCACTGATTAGCACCTATTAATATCAAACAAAAAAGTAAGCCACCTAATGGCCAATACCACCATTGCATTTTTAATTACCTCGTGTTTTAACTCTAACTAATTTTATAAAAAATTTCAAATCTTTTGTGACTTATGATACACTAAATAAGAATAAATTAGAGGTGAAATCAATGGCAGATGACCAAAATAAACGACCGGTAAACGCAAAATTACAAGCAGAGATTGATGCACAACTCAATCAGCACCGCGTCCCTAAAATCGAAAAAAAATCACGCACGCGCATTGAAAAAATGATTTTAGTTATGTCGTGGTTAATGGTCATTTTAATGGTTGGATCAGTTGTATATGCAGCTGTAAGTGCATTAGGTTGGATGTAAAAAACATGAGTGATTTCTCACCCATGTTTTTTTCTACCAGAAGTCAAGTGTTTCAAGGCATTTAGCTTCTTTTTATGATGCTGCAATTGGTCATCAAGCACTACT